>NZ_JANCLM010000046.1:0-47425 GCF_024259445.1 Pseudomonas sp. DVZ6 | reverse complement strand
GGGGGGGCGGCCGGCGCGCCGCCCCCCCCCCCCCCCCCCCCCCCCCCCCCCCCCCCCCCCCCCCCCCCCCCGCCGCCCGATATCAAGCCATCAGCGTTTGGCCTGGCGCTGACGTACGGCCTCGAACAGGCACACCCCGGTCGCCACCGAGACGTTGAGGCTGCTGACGCTGCCCGCCATCGGCAGCTTGACCAGGAAATCGCAGTGCTCGCGGGTCAGGCGGCGCATACCCTTGCCTTCGGCGCCCATGATCATCACCAGCGGACCGGTCAGGTCCTGCTGGTAGATCTCCTGCTCGGCCTCGCCGGCAGTGCCGACCACCCACAGGCCACGCTGCTGGAGTTTTTCCAGGGTGCGGGACAGGTTGGTCACGGCCACCAGCGGAATCACTTCCGCGGCGCCGCAGGCCACCTTGCGCACCACGGCGGTCAGGCTCGCGGACTTGTCCTTGGGGATCACCACGGCGGTGGCGCCGGCAGCATCGGCGGTGCGCAGGCAGGCACCGAGATTGTGCGGATCGGTGACACCATCGAGCACCAGGATCAGCGGCGGCGTTTCGGTGCGCTCGAGCAACTCCTCGAGCATCAACTCGCCCCACACCTGGCTCGGACTCACCTCAGCGACCACGCCCTGGTGCACGCCCTCGACCCAGGTGTCGAGCTCACGGCGCTCGGCCTGGCCGACCTGGACGCGGTTTTCCGCGGCCAGGGCCAGCAAGGCCTGGATGCGCGGTTCGCTGCGCCCTTCGGACAGCCAGATCTGCTTGACGCGCTTGGGGTGGTGCTGCAGCAGTGCCTGCACCGCATGTACACCGTAGATCTTTTCCAGCTGACTCATGACTTGTTCTTGCCTTTACGTGGCGCGCCGGACTTGGGCGGCCCCTTGCGATGCTTGGTCGGCTTGCCGGAAGACTTGCCACCCTTCTCCGACTTGCTGCCGGCATGGCCGCTGGCGCGCGCCTCGCCCATCAGCGCCTTCTTCATCTCGCGACTCTTGCGCACCTCGGCGTTGCGCTGCACGGCGTCCTTCGGGAAGTAGGCGTCGGCGCTTTCGCTCTTGCGGCTACGCGGCTTGGGCGAAATCTTCGCTTCGGCGGCGGGAGCCTTTTCGGTTTCAGGCTGCGCTGCGGCACTGCGCGGCTTGCGGCCAACCGATGCGGTAACGGTCTTCTCGGACATCTCGAAGTCGATCTTGCGCTGTTCGAGGTCGACGCGCATGACCTTGACTTCCACCGTATCGCCCAGGCGGAAGCTGCGACCGCTGCGCTCGCCCGACAGGCGGTGGTGCACCGGGTCGAAGTGGTAGTAGTCGCCCGGCAGGGCGCTGACATGCACCAGGCCTTCGACATAGATGTCGGTCAACTCGATGAACAGGCCGAAACCGGTCACCGCGGTGATCACGCCCGGGAAGGTCTCGCCCACGCGATCACGCATGTACTCGCACTTGAGCCAGTTGACCACATCGCGTGTGGCCTCGTCGGCGCGGCGCTCGGTCATCGAGCACTGCTCGCCCATCTGCTCGAGGCTGTTCTCGTCGTACGGATAGATGCGCGCCTTGGGGATGCTCATGGCGCCGGCCCGCTTGACGTGCGGGGTATCGACCTTGGAGCGGATCACGCTGCGGATGGCACGGTGCACCAGCAGGTCCGGGTAGCGGCGGATCGGCGAGGTGAAGTGGGTGTAGGCCTCGTAGTTCAGGCCGAAGTGGCCGTTGTTCTCGACGCTGTACACCGCCTGGCTCAGCGAGCGCAGCATGACGGTCTGGATCAGGTGGAAGTCCGGGCGCCCGGCGATGCTCGCCAATAGTGCCTGGTAGTCCTTCGGCGACGGGTCCTTGCCCTTGTGCAGGCTCAGGCCCAGTTCACCGAGGAAGGCGCGCAGTTTTTCCAGGCGCTCTGGTGGCGGACCGTCGTGCACGCGGTACAGCGAAGGCACGTTGTGCTTCTGCAGGAATTCGGCGGTGGCGACGTTGGCCGCCAGCATGCACTCCTCGATCAGCTTGTGGGCGTCGTTGCGCACGGTCGGACGAATTTCGTCGATCTTGCGGTCTTCGCCGAAGATGATGCGGGTTTCCTGGGTTTCGAAATCGATCGCGCCACGGGTGTGACGGGCGTCGACCAGCACCTTGTACAGGTTGTACAGGTTCTTCAGGTCCGGCAGGACTTCCTTGTATTCCTCACGCAGCGCCTTGCCTTCACGGGTACGGGCATGCTCGAGCATGCTGCTGACCTTGTTGTAGGTCAGACGGGCGTGGGAGTGGATCACCCCTTCGTAGAACTGGTAGTCGACCATCTGGCCGGCCTTGTTCATGGTCATTTCGCAGACCATGGCCAGGCGATCGACGTGCGGGTTCAGCGAGCACAGGCCGTTGGACAGTTCCTCGGGCAGCATGGGGATCACGCGCTCGGGGAAGTACACCGAGTTGCCACGCTGCTGGGCTTCGACGTCCAGGGCCGAGCCCAGGCGCACGTAGCTGGACACGTCGGCGATCGCCACATACAGGCGCCAGCCGCCGGAGAACAGGCGCAGCTTGCCCAGGGGTTCGCAATAGACGGCGTCGTCGAAGTCGCGGGCATCCTCGCCGTCGATGGTGACGAACGGCAGATGGCGCAGGTCGATGCGCTTCTCCTTGTCCTTCTCCTCGACTTCGGAGCGGAACTTGCGCGCTTCCTTGATCACGTCCTGCGGCCAGACATGCGGGATGTCATAGCTGCGCAGGGCGATGTCGATCTCCATGCCCGGCGCCATGTAGTTGCCGATCACTTCGATCACGTCGCCCTGGGGCTGGAAGCGCGGGGTTGGCCAGTGGGTGATCTTGATCGACACGAACTGGCCGATCTTGGCGCCGCCGTTACGCCCGGCGGTGACCAGCACTTCCTGCTGGATCTTCGGGTTGTCCGGGGTCACGTAGCCGATGCCGCCCTCTTCGAAGTAGCGGCCGACCACGCTTTCATGGGCGCGGGAGATGACTTCGACCAGCACGCCTTCGCGGCGGCCACGGCGGTCGACACCGGACACCCGGGCCAGGCCGCGGTCGCCGTCGAACACCAGGCGCATCTGTGCCGGGCTGAGGAACAGGTCCTCGCTGCCGTCGTCGGGGATCAGGAAACCGAAGCCGTCACGGTGACCGGAAACACGGCCGCAGATCAGGTCGAGCTTGTCTACCGGGGCATAAGTGCCGCGCCGGGTATAGATAAGCTGGCCATCGCGCTCCATGGCACGCAGGCGGCGACGCAGGGCTTCGATCTGGTCTTCTTCGTAAAGACCGAACTCTTCAGCCAGCTGTTCACGGGCAGCCGGTTCGCCACGGTCGGCCAGGCGCTGCAGGATCAGCTCACGGCTGGGGATGGGGTTGTCGTATTTTTCCGCTTCGCGAGCGGCCTCGGGATCGAGGGATTGCCAATCGGCCATCAGAAGGGGTTCACCTTGGGGTATATAGATATGAATTCTGGCATAGGCGTATTGAAACCGGAAATGTCAGCCTTGGACAGCCCCGGCAGTGCGTCCGTCGTGCAGCAATAGGCCTGCGGAATCAACAAGTTGAATTTTTTGAATTTTTTTTCGTTCGGGGGGTTTACAGGCATCTGGAGCGTCCGTATAGTGCGCACCACAACGACGGACAACCCCGAAGTTGTAGTAGAGATGAACGACGCTGTAAAGCATCCTGTAATCTCGAATGTGTGCCCAGGTGGCGGAATTGGTAGACGCGCTGGTTTCAGGTATCAGTGACTTAACGGTCGTGGAAGTTCGAGTCTTCTCCTGGGCACCAAAATTTTTCAAGTAACAGATGACCAAGGATCTGTTACTACTGTGTGAAAGCGAACGATAGTCGCCTTCATCAGATGATGCAAAGCTTTGCCCAGGTGGCGGAATTGGTAGACGCGCTGGTTTCAGGTATCAGTGACTTAACGGTCGTGGAAGTTCGAGTCTTCTCCTGGGCACCATACAAAAACCCACTAGCTTGCTAGTGGGTTTTTTCTTGCCTGCGATTTTTGCAACCACCCGACGCGCCCCCTGTAGGAGCGGCCTTGTGCCGCGAAAGGGTCGCACAGCGACCCCGGCGATCTTGACGTGAACGCTGAAACCTAGGGCCGCTGCGCGACCCTTTCGCGGCACAAGGCCGCTCCTACACAGATCCCATGAATTTCCCGTCATGCGCCCATTTGAGAAACAATTTCGTTTACCATTGTTTCCAAATATGTAGCCGTAAGCGAGGAAATACCCGCATGACGATCCGCCCGCAACCGCTGATGCGCACCCTGGCCGCCGCAGTTCTGAGCCTGGTGATCGGCGCTCCGGCCGCCCTGGCAGACGAACCGGTCACGCTGACGATGTACAACGGCCAGCACAAGGAAATCGGTGACGCCATCGCCAAGGCCTACGAGGCCAAGACCGGCATCCACATCAATATCCGCAAGGGCAGCAGCAACCAGCTGGCCAGCCAGATCATCGAGGAAGGCGCACGCTCGCCGGCCGACATCATCTACACCGAGGAATCCCCGCCCCTGAACAACCTGGGCGAACTGGGCCTGCTGGCGAAGATCGACGACGTCACCGCGAACATGATGCCCAAGGAATATGTGGGCGCCAACAGCACCTGGATGGGCATCACCGCGCGCACCCGTATCGTGGTGTTCAACCCGAAGAAGATCGACGAGAAAGACCTGCCGACCACGGTCATGGACTTCGCCAATCCCGAATGGGAAGGGCGTGTCGGCTACGTCCCCACCAGCGGCGCCTTCCAGGAACAGGCCGTGGCCATCCTGAAGATGCATGGCCGCGAAGCCACCGAAGAATGGCTGACCGGCCTGAAAGCCTTCGGCAAGACCTACACCAACAACATGGTGGCCCTCAAGGCCGTGGAAAAAGGCGAAGTGGCCGCGGTACTGGTGAACAACTACTACTGGTATGCCCTCGAGCGCGAGCGCGGCAAGCTGGACTCCAAGCTTTACTACCTGGCCGATGGCGATGCTGGCAACCTGGTGACCATTTCCGGCGCCGCGGTGGTCAAGGCCAGCAAGCACCCCAAGGAGGCCCAGGCCCTGCTCAACTGGATGGCCAGTGAAGAAGGCCAGCGGGTGATCACCCAGACCACCGCCGAATACCCGCTGCACAAAGGCATGGTCTCGGACCGTGGCCTGAAGCCGTTCGATGAGCTGCGCCCGCCGAAGATCTCGCCGGCCGACCTTGGCAATGCCGAGGAAGCGATCGAGCTTGAACGTGAGGTTGGCCTGCTCTGATGACCGCCGCCCTGCCCTCGCCCGCCTTGTCGCGCTTCGTACCGAAGCGCAAGCGACCCTCCGTCTGGGTGGTGTTGCCCGTGTTGTTCCTGGTGACGATGAGCCTGTTGCCATTGCTTTATGTCGGGCTCAAGGCCTGGGAAGCCGGCTGGCACGAAGCCCTGCGCCTGCTCTGGCGCCCGTTTGTCTGGGGTCTGCTGCGCAACACCCTGATGCTGATGGTCGGCGTCACCGTGCTGTGTCTGCTGGTTGGCGTGGCCCTGGCCTGGCTGCTGGAGCGCAGCGACCTGCCGGGGCGGCGCCTGTGGGGCGTGGTGCTGTGCCTGCCGTTCGCCGTGCCGTCGTTTGTCAGCAGCTTCACCTGGGTGTCGCTGAGTTCGGACTTCGAGGGCTTGGGTGGGGCCATTCTGGTGATGGCGCTGTCGAAATACCCGTTGGTGTTCCTGCCGGTGGCCGCCACCCTGCGCAACCTCGACACCTCGCTGGAGGAATCGGCGCGCACGCTGGGCTGCGGCCGCTGGGGCGTTTTCCACAAGATCACCCTGCCGCTGCTGTGGCCATCGATGCTGGGCGGCGCGCTGCTGATCGCCCTGCACATGCTGGTGGAGTTCGGCGCCCTGTCGATCCTCGGCCTGCAGACCTTCACCACGGCGATCTACCAGCAGTTCGAGCTGGAATTCAGCAACGCCAACGCGGCCATGCTCTCGGCGGTGCTGTTGGTGCTGTGCCTGGCGATGCTGTGGCTGGAACTGCGGGTACGCGGCAAGGCCCGCCATGTGCGCATTGGCCAGGGTGTCGCTCGTCGCGCGCAACCGCTGCGCCTGCGCGGCTGGATGCCACTGGGGCAATTGTTCTGCCTGGCCCTGGCAGTGTTGGGCAGCGGCATTCCGCTGGCGATGCTCGGCTACTGGCTCAGCGTCGGTTCGTCGGCGGCCTTCCCGGTCGCGGCCATCGGCAAGGCCCTGGCCACCTCGCTGTCGGTATCCCTGGGCGGCGCCGGTTTCTGCGTGCTGCTGGCGCTGCCGATCAGCTTCCTGGTGGTGCGCTACAAGGGGCGCCTGGCGATCTGGGCCGAGCGTCTGCCGTACCTGCTGCACGCCCTGCCCGGGCTGGTGATCGCCCTGACCCTGGTGTTCTTCGCCCTGCACTATGTGCCGGCGCTGTACCAGACCACCGCGCTGCTGATCCTGGCCTATGCCTTGCTGTTCCTGCCCTTGGCGCAGTCGCCGGTGCGCACCGCGCTGAACAAGGCCTCGCCGACGCTGGAAGAAGCCGCGCGCACCCTGGGTGCTAGCAGTTTCGCGGCGTTCTGCCGGGTCACCCTGCCGATCATCTTCCCGGCGATGGCGGCGGCGTTCGCCCTGGTATTCCTGGATGCGATGAAGGAGTTGACCGCGACCCTACTGCTCAGCCCGACCGGCATGACCACACTGGCCACCGAGGTATGGGCGCACACCGCCAACGTCGAGTTTGCGGCGGCGGCACCTTATGCGGCATTGCTGATCGTCGTGTCGGGATTGCCGGTGTATCTGCTGACCACGCGGATGTATCTGAACAAAGCCTGAGACGTCATCGCGAGACAGGCCCGCACGAATTCGTGTACCGGACACGTGGCGGGCTTGCCCTGCGATAACGCGCAAAACGAAACTTCCTACCCGCTCCTACGCGCATACCTACAAACCAGCACATTTCCTACAAAATTCCTCTACATCGGGTTGATTTCCACACCGTACGAGGGCCTATAGACTCGACACCATGAAAACATCCGGTGACCGTCTCAAAGCCCTCCTGCTGGAGTGCCACCTGACCCCTTCCGACTTTGCCGCCCAGCGCAAGGTCTCGTCGCAGCACGTCAACAACTGGTTCAAGCGCGGCGTGCCCCAGGCCCGGCTCGATGAAATCGCCGACCTGTTCTGCGTACGCAGGCGCTGGCTGCGCAGTGGCGAGGGACCGAAGCATCCGACGCCTCTGGCTCCCGCGACACCAACGGCACCGGCCCTGGCGTTGCCGCCGCCGCTGCAGGCCCTGGACACGGACCTGATCCACCTGCCACTGCACCAGGTGCGCGATGGCAGCCTGCAGGCGCTACCAGGGCATTATCAGCCGATACCCCGGCGAGCCCTGGAGTGCCTGCAGGTCAACGCAGAAAAGGCCATCTGCCTCGGCATGCCAGGTAACAACATGGCCCCGCTGCTGCCCCAGGGCGCCCTGCTGGCCATCGAGCGCGGCTGCACCCGGGTGGTCGAAGGCGAATGCTACGCCCTGCTGCACAACGGTCGCCTGCGGGTGCAACACCTCACCCTTGGCCACAATGGCACGCTGTGCCTGCACAGCCATGACCGCCTCAACCATCCCAGTGAACGCTATACGGCCTATCAGCGCCGGGTGCAGAACGTGGAAATCCTCGGCTGGGTGTTCTGGTGGTCGAGCCTGCGCCCGGCACGCCCCGGCTGAAGCACCTCACTTTTTGCTGGGCATGCGCCACACACACGGGTATGCTACGCCGCACATCATGCCCCCTGATGGTGCAAGCCGCATTCCAGAGGGCCTGGCGACGCCTCACACAGCCGTCCGCCATCTTTTTCAGGCCATGTTGCCAACCGTTTAAGGCGGTTGCGGCTTATCAAAAATGAGCCAAGACCGTCCCCGAGAAGCCGGCCACAAGCCGGCTTTTTAATTCCTGTCGATTTCTCCAAGATGGCTCGCCCCGACGTCGCTCCTGCCGACGCCGGCTATTTGCTGCGGCAGGCTGCTCAACACCGGCCTGAACAGCATGCGCGATCGGTACCCGCCCCCCAGACTGCGTTCGACCATGCCTTCGGCACTCGGCACCGCGCCGCCATGCAAAGCCATGAACATCGACACGACCTCACGCACGTGCGCTTCGGCGTGCTCCCCCTGCAGCGGTGCACACAGGCCGATCAGTACGCGAAAATAGTCATCACCCTTGAGCAGGCAGAAGAAGCGTTTCGCCGACGTCTGCGCATCCTCGACGCGCAGACGACCTGCAAGCGAAGCACGCATCAGCAACTTGGTCATCTCCTTGAGCATGTGCTGTGCACCCGCCTCGTAGAACATGCAGGCCAGCTTCGGCTCCTGACGGGCCATCGCCACGATGATGCGTTGCAGCGCGACCGCCTCGCTGCTGCAGATCAGGTCCAGGTACTTGCCACCGATCTTGAGCAGAACCGACTCGATACTGGCATGCGGCGAAAACTCGAACAGCCGCTCTGGCAGCTGCTCGTCGCACTTGGCTGTGATGGCTGCCGAGAACAACGTCGCCTTGTCACTGTAGTGGTTGTACACAGTCAGCTTCGAGACCCCCGCCTCGGCGGCGATCGCATCCATGCTGCTCCCCTCGTAGCCTTTGCTCAGAAAGAGGCTCTTAGCCGCTTCAAGGACTGCCTTGCGCTTCGCTTGATCCTTGGGACGACCCGATCTACTCACCATCACCGGTTGTTTGGACATCTGATTTCCATACCATTCTTGTTTAATTTTTAGATGACTGACCCCTCCAGCCCGCATTGCTGCGAGCCGGCCAGTCAAGTGTTGCAGGCTAAGACGGCCCGGTCGGCGACCAGGCAGCCGGCAAGGCTCAGGCTCCGTACGAAATGTATCTGCACTCGCCCATACTGCGTTCGTACAGACCCTAGGGCACGAACAATCGCTGCCCTTGCTGTGCATAGGTTTCGCTAGCCTCGGCCGTGCGGCCGGCACCGAAGACATCACTGATATCGAACGGCACCTTCACGCCACGTTGCGCTGCGGGGCGCTGCTCGATAACCGCCAGCCAGCGCCGCAGGTTCGGCAGGTCCTGCACATCGACACCCGACCACTCGTGGCCGCGGGCCCAGCACCAGTTGGCGATATCGGCGATGCTGTAGTCCCCGGCCAGGAACTCATGCTCGGCCAGACGCCTGTCGAGCACAGCCAACAGGCGCTTGCTTTCGGCCTGATAGCGAGCGATCACACTTGGAATGCGTTCTGGAAAGTAACGGTTGAAGACGTTGGCCTGGCCCATCATCGGGCCGACACCGCCCATCTGGAACATCAGCCACTGCATCACCGTCGAACGCGCCTTGGTCTCCTCGGGCAGAAGTGCGCCGTGCTTCTGGGCCAGATAGACCAGGATGGCGCCGGACTCGAAGACGCAAAAGTCCTCTGAATCACGATCGACGATCACTGGAATGCGGCTGTTGGGGTTCAACGCCCTGAAGGCTTCGCTTTCCTGCTCCCGCGCGGCAAGGTCCACCAGAATGGCCCGGTAGGGCGTGGCGAGCTCTTCCAGCATCACCGAGACCTTCCAACCGTTTGGCGTAGCATAGGTATACAAGTCAATCATCGGTTAATTCCTCGAACAGATCGTCTGACTGAATCAGCGTTCGGAAAGCGCAATGCCGGACACATCAGCGCTGGGTTCGGTGCGCCTGGCGAAATGGTGGATGAGGTAGGGTATGCCCACGGCGTTGCAGAACAGCGAGACGAAGATCGCCAAGGCGCAGAACACCCCGAACAGGCGGGTGAAATAGGATTCGCCCAGTCCGAGCACGAGGAACCCCGCACACAGCACCAGCGCGCCGGTCCACAGCGCCTCGCCAATGTCCTCGAAGATCATCACCACCAGTTGCTGGGCCGACAGGTGCGCCGGGGCGTGCCGCGCGTGGTAGAAGCAATGCAGGGTTGCGTCCACCACCAGGCCGAACATGATGCAGCCGATCATCGAGGTACCCACATTGATCGACAGGCCCAAGGCCCCCATCACACCGAACACCGCCACCAGCGGCATGATGTTGACGACTACTGCGACGGCGGCGATCTTCCACGAACGAATGAGCAGGTAAAACGCGACCAGCATGCAGGCGACCGCGAACAGGATGCTCCACAGCATGCCGTCGAGCAGCAACTTGACCATCGCCGACTGCATCACCGAGTACGATGTCAGGCTGTGCTCGAACACACTCGGCTGCCGGTCGAGGTAATCGTTCACCTGGTCAAGCACCTGCTGCAGCTGGGCGTGAGGCATTTGCTGCAGGCGCACGCGCACTCGGGTGGACTGGTTGTCGTAGTCGATGAAACGCGTCAGTTCGTGGTCCGGCCCCGCCAGCGAGTAGGTGAAGACGTATTGCTCGGCCGCCTCCCGACTGTCAGGCAATACCTGGAAGCGCGGGTCGCCTCCATTCATCTCGCGATGGATATCGCGCAGGAAGTCGACCACCGACAAGGTCTTGTCCACCCCAGGGATTCGCCCGAGGTAATCCTGCAGCGCGGCGATCTCGCGCAACGCAGCGGGTTCGAGTACCCCGCCCTTGTCCTGGGTCCGCAGGCTGACCTCAAGGTTGGACACGCCACCGAGCTCACGCTCGACGAAGTCCGTGGACACCTTCACCGGTGCTGACCGATCGATGAAGTTGAGGAACGAGGCTTCCACATGCAGGCGACCGATCGGCAGCAGCGCCAGGGCCACCACCGCGACCGTCAGCAACGGCAGCGTGCGCGGCGAACGATACAACGGCGCGAGGCGCTCCACCCACCTGGCATGGTGCTTGTGCTCGGACCGTCGCACGCGCCTGGCCGGCGCGCACTCAAGCAGGAACGGCATCACCAGGTAGGACAGCACATAGGCAAGGATTGCCGCCAGCGCGGCGATCACGCCGAACGAGCGGATGGGCGCCACCTCGCTGACCGCCAGGGTGAGAAAGCCGATGGCCGTGGTGAAGGAGGTGAGGAAACACGGCACGAAGTTCTGCCGCAGCGAGCGACGTGCGGCCTCGAGCACCGGCAGGCCGTCGTTGAGGCCCTGCCGGTGGGTATCCAGCAGGTGCAGGCAATCCAGCACGGCGACGCACATCATGATCGACGGCAGGCCGACCGTGACCGCGTTCATCGGCAACCCCAGGCGTCCCATGCTGCCCAGCAGCAGCGCCGTGCACAGGGTCACGACGGCCATCACCACCCAGACATCGCCCAGGTTGCGCAGGAACGCCAGCAGCAACACCAGCAGCACCAGCGAAGTCAGAGGAATGAAGACCTTGAGATCCTTCCACATGTCGCTGGTCACCTGTTGCTCGACCACCGGCTCGCCGGCGACGTGGTACAGGGTGAAGCCGCTGCCTTGCATGATCGGCGCCACGCTCGCCAGGATCCGCTCGAACTTGCCTTCGCCAGCCGCCGAGCGGACCTCGATGAGGATCGCCGCCACCTGCCCGTCCGGCGAGATCAGGTCACGCTGGTACAAGGGGCTGGCGCGCAGCTTGTCGAGCACCCGTTGGCGATCGTACTGCGTCGGCTGGGCCAGCGCCTCGGCCACCGGCAGGATACCCAGCGCCTGCTCCTGGCCATGAATGATGTTGACCGAGGCGATGCTGGTCGCCTTGGCCACGTCGGGCAACTGCTTGAAGCGCTCGGTGACCGCCTCGAGCCTGGCCATCGCCTGGTCGCTGAACAACGCCTGGGGTGGCAGGGCAATCACCACCATGCGGTCTTCACCGAAGCGCTGCTTGAACGCTTCGTACTGCTGGCGCTCGGTGTTGCCTTCAGGCAGGAAGGAGTCGATTGACGCATCGAACCGCAGTCCCAGCGCACCGGGCGCGATTGCCAGCACGGCAATCAATACCCACAGCGCATTCAACCTGCGCCAGTTGATCAGAAATCGAATGATTGCATCCATGCCCATGGGTGTACCTCGCGCGATGGCGATCCTTTCATTGTCGTCGGTGCATCAGCCGGCCCTGGCGGCCAGCTGAGCGATGATTAACCCGGCAATACCAAACAGGCAGACGACACCCACGGCATAGGCCAGGGTCCGCCATGGCTGCCAGCGCGCCAGGTAGGTCACGGTGTGCACGATGCGTGCAGCGGTGAACAGCGAGAACAGCCATACCGCAGGCCCTGCCGGTCCCTCGAGCAGCACGTAGATGCCACCGAGCACGAAGAACAATGGAATGTTCTCCAGGTCGTTCATCCACGCCTGGGAGGCGCGGGAGACCTGCGGCAATTCCTCGGCACTGGCGGGGCGGCCGACGAACCCGGCATCTTCGGCATTCTTGAAGGTCAGGCGGCCAATCCGGTATGCGCCCTGGTAGAGCGAGATCGCGAACATCTTGGCGAACAGCACCAGGACACACAGGGTGTAGCTGTACAGAACAACGCTCATATCTACTCCTTTAGATAACTTCCGGTGTTTTGGTCGATGCCCCGGCGGTTCAGGCCTCCGGGGCAACTCCAGTGTAACAGCCGGGCTCTTTTCAACCGGAGCTTAAAGCGATACGCGCCGCACGAATTCCTCGGTGTCGAACTCGAACGCAAGCTTTGCGCCGGTCGCCTTGTCCGAGCCCCAGCCTTCCTTGAGCACGGTCATCACGGTCTGGCGGAAGCGTGGCGAGGTCACCCACATCAGCGAGAACATCTTGTTGCCCATGATCATCTTGTTGATCGCCCGCGAGGCAATGGCCAGCGAAGGCACCGGGGTCTCGACGCAGTGCCACCACCAGTGTGGCGAGAACAGCACGTCACCCGCCTCCAGGGTGGTGGTGTACTTGGGAATGTAGCGATACAGCGGATAGCCGTCGGCCTCGATCTCGTCGTGGCTCTTGCGCCAGTCGAGCATGGTTGCGGCGTAGAACATGTCCTTGCGGGTAATCGGGTGCATCCACATCGAGTGCTTGGGATGCACGAAGGTCCACTTCTTGACGCCGCTGATCATGGTGAAAAGGTTCGGTCCCCCGGTGCAGTGCCAGCCCGAAATCACCCCGCCGGCAGACAGGAACATCTGCGTCGACATGATCCGCTTGTCGCGGGTGCTCAGGTAGCGCCCCAGGGTCGGCAGGTCGAGTTCCTGGCGCAGCTCGGGGTGCTTGTTGAACAGGTCCTCGGTGTGGCCCGGGTAGTAGGTACCTCCGCCAAGGATGTTCTCCACCACTTCGGAGATCGGCAGGTCGATGTACTGCAGCGCCTTCTCGTTCAGTTCGTTGCCCCGCACGCGGGTCGCCACCTTGACATCGCCGTAGTGCTCGGCAAGGTATTGCGGGGTCCATTTGCGCACTGACTCCCAGTCCTTGGCAGCGCCGCGGAACACCACCGGGGTGTTGGGTTCCAGGTAGATCTTGTGGAAGTTTTCCGGCGACAGGTCCTTGAGCTCGACCTCCGGCACCGGCAGCGTCGGAGCGTCGCCGTAGGCCCGGGACTGCTCCTGGATGCGCGCCTCGATGCGCCGGGTGCGCTCGATGCATGCCTGCGAGCCATAGGGGCCATGTTCCTTGCGCCCGACGAAATAGTAGCGGCGGAGGAAATCCGCCCAGTACTGGCTACGGGTCAGCCAGTCGATCTTCGGGTCGTGGGTCAGGTCGATGGTCGGGAAATCCACGTGGGCGAAACTGCCGGAATTCATCACTTTGTCCATTGCTATCACTCTCCCTGTTGTCTTATTGGGTTTCACTGTTGAAATGCGCTGCGACGTCCTGCGGCGCACCTTGCACCGCACCGCTGCCGAACAGCCGAGCCAGGGCCTGGACGGACCACTCGGTCAAGCCGATATCCTTAAGCTGCGCCATGGGGTTGCCGAACAGGAACTGGCGCACATGCGGGCGCAGTTCGAGCGACAGCAGGTCGATGCGAATCGCCACGGCCGGGGTGTTGTAGTTGCTGTAGTAGCGCACCTCGGAGATCGCGCTCACCCCCATGAAGCGGTACAAGGCCTGGTGCTTGGGCGGTACGGCGAACACCACGTCGGTACAGCCGCGGGTGAACTTGGCGTGTTGCAGGGCGATGCGGAACAGCGAGTACACGCACAACATGCGCTCGGGGTCATGGATGCTGTAGTTCATCGCCCCGAAGTGCTCGGTGCTCACCGCCAGCATGCCGAACTCGACCAGACGGCGACCTTGTTTGCGCAAGGGCGCCAGGCAATCCTCGAACACCGCGTCCATCGGCAAGGCTGCCACCGAGTCGGGAATCGAGGTCAGGGTCATCGCCACCTCCCCCTCCACCTTGCCGACGAAGGTCACGGTCTGCGGGTTGAGCAGGAAGCTGTTGGTGTACAGCCCATTCTGCGCGGGCGCTGCCAGGCCCTTGCGGAAGTAGGCGCCATAGACCAGGCGATAGGCGGCCTCGCGGTCGTCGATCGATTTGGCCTGCCCCAGCAACACCGGTGCGCTGGAGTGCAGTTCGCTGGCCGGGCAACGCGGTTGGTGATCCGGCTGTTCGCCAGCCTCGGCGATCGCCTGGTCAACCCTCAGGCGCTGGCACAGGTGCTTCACCTCGCGCGGCCATTGCCCGCCATTGCAGGTTTCGCAAGGCAGGCAATGCAAACGCACGACCGCGCCGATGGCCTCCACCTGCACGACCTGCGCCTCGAAGGCCAGGTCGCGCCGAGCGATGTCGTCGCGGCCCTGCAGTGTCAGCACCTGGCCCACGCGTACTGCCAGGGTCGTCTCCAGCACCAGTGCCGACTCGCTCAGCGAACATAGCCGCGCCGTGCCCCGGACATCGTCGACGCTCAGGATCCAGGTCCCCCCTGCCTCGTCAACACATCGTTTTTCTACGTCTGTACTCAACAAAGGTCTCATCAGCTTCACTTCCTATCGATTGAACGAGAACATCCCTATCGCTACCTTTCGAAGCCCAGATCCATGCGTGTCGTGCTCCTCCCTGCCAGTTGCGTCATTGCTCAAGGGTTTTCCAGCACTGGCCGCTCTCGACCTTCGCGCGTTGCCACGACCCGTGCGCTTGAGCCGGTGGGCGCAGGCTCGCGCGGCCGGATCAGCCGGACGATCGGCAAGGTAATGACCGTCGCCGCGAGCGCGACAACCATGAGAATCGCGTAGAGGTCGGTCGTGATGACGCCGATCTCCAGCCCGACCGTCAGCAGGATGATTTCCATCACCCCCTTGGTGTGCATCAGCGTCGCCACGACGAATGCGTCGGGACGGCAAAGCCCCGTGCAGCGCGCCACCAGGTACGAAACCCCGGCCTTGCCCAGCGCGCCGACCAGCAGGAACAAACCGCCCCATGCCAGCAGGCCCGACCAGCTACCTGCCTCGATGTTCACGTTCATCGCCGCCGTGCCAAAGAACAGGGGTGCGAAGAACAGGTTGACCAAGGCCTGCGGTCCCTTTTCCCAGAACTCGCGAAGGCCCTGGTGACGGCGGAAGGCGATCCCGGCGATGAAGGCGCCGATGGTCACGTGGGCGTTGGCCAGGTCGGTGATGACACAGAAGGTGAACAGCACGATCAGCGCCGCGACCAGTGGCCGTGACGGATCACTGCCGGCGGTCGCGGA
Source organism: Pseudomonas sp. DVZ6 (assembly GCF_024259445.1). Lineage (NCBI taxonomy): Bacteria > Pseudomonadati > Pseudomonadota > Gammaproteobacteria > Pseudomonadales > Pseudomonadaceae > Pseudomonas > Pseudomonas sp. DVZ6. The sequence continues at coordinate 31,910 of NZ_JANCLM010000046.1, read as the reverse complement.
CGAAGGCGCGACCAGGCGGCGGCTGACCACGAACTCGGCCACCGCCACCAGCACGATCAGGGTGATGCCGGAATACAGAATGCTCGCCGAGCCCGTGCTCGATAGCAGCACCAGCACCAGGGACAGGGCGAACCAGGCGAGGATGTCGGTGATCACCGCTGCGTTCATCACCAGCGGCGCCAGCCGGTGGTGGAGAAAACGCGGATCGGCGAGGATGCCGGCCAGCACCGGGACAGCGGTGGCCGCCATCGCGACGCCAAAGAACAGCATGTAGGGCAGCCGATCGACATGGCCGGAGAACACGCCGTGGCTGGCATAGCCAAGCAGCACCCCAGCCAGTCCCGCGCCGATGAAACCGAACACCGCGATCGGCAGCGCCCCACCAGCCTTGGCCTGCGATCCACCATGGCTCCCCGAGCCGGTTTCCAGCCCCAGGCCAAACATGATGAAGATCAGGCCGATCTTGCCCAGCGCCATCAGGCCGGTGACGTTGGCGAACAACGCGCCGGTCAGGCCGGGATCGATCGCGCCCAGTACCATCGGCCCGACGATCACGCCGGTCAACAGATACCCGATGACTGCGGGCTGACCCAACCAGAAACTGACGCGGCCCAGACAGTGGGAGACCCCGAGGATCACCAGCAATTGCATGAAGATGTTTGCCGAGTTCATGGTCGATCAATCCTTGCGCGCCGCAGCGCCTGAGTGCTGTCCGATGAGTCGTCCATCGCCGAAGGGTTCGACCGGCCGCTGCCCGGGGTTGGTCGGGTGCACGCGCCAGCGAGCAGCAACGGCGTGCAACGTGACCACCAGCAACGCGGCCAGGCAGACGAGGACGCTGTAGAGAATCGCCGGGATCGCCATGTCGACACTGCCCAGCAGGCTGGCGATGACCAGCGCCAGGGCACTGTTCTGGATGCCGATCTCGACGGTGATCGAACGGGTCTGGGCACTGCCGAGCCCCGCCATCCTGGCTGCCAGCCAGGCAAGGCCCATGGTGCTGCCGAACAGCGCCACCAGGCTGAAGCCCAGGCGCGCGGCATAGGCCTGCAGCAGCGGGAATTCCTTCACCACCACCACCAGGATCATCAGCATGAGGAACGCGAAGCCGAGTATCCGCAGCAGCGGTTCCAGACGTTTGCAAGCAGTCGGCCAGAGCCGCGCCAGCCCCATGCCCAAGGCCAAGGGCAACAAGGTGAGGAGGAACAGGCGCACGACGGTGTCGGCCATCGGCAGTTGCACGGTCTGGCCGAGAACGCCGTAGTGGGCCAGCGCCAGCGCCACCAGCAGCGGCACGCTGATGAAGGCGATACAACTGGAAATCACGGTCAGCGAGATCGACAGCGCCACGTCGCCCTTGAGCAGGTAGGTGATGGTGTTTGAGGCCACCCCGCCCGGACACAGGCACAGCACGATCACCCCCAGGGCCAGGGTGCCGTCGAGCGCAAACACCCAGTTCACCCAGAGCCCCATCAATGGCAGCAGCAGCACCTGCCCCAAGGTGCCGATGGCGACCCCGGTCGGCGCCTGCAGCAGGTCGACGAAGTCCTTGCGGCGCAGGCCCAGCCCCATGCCGATCATCATCACGAACAACAGCACCGGGGCGATCAGCCTGGCCAGTTCTATGGTTTGCATACGTGTTCTCCTGGCTGGCCCAGGCCCAACTGGGCCTGGAGAAATGCCACCACCGCCTCTTGGGCCAGGTAAGTGGGGTGGTCCTGTTCGTCGACATAACTCACGCCCAGCACCGAATGGGCCCAACGCCCGATGCCATGGGGGTTGTCCGCCGACGAGTCGATTTCGCAAGCGACGAAACGCTCGCCGAAAGCCTGCTTCAGGCTTTCGAAACGGGCGTCTGGGACCGCCGGGTCACCGGTGAAGCGCAGGCCGAGTACAGGAATGGCCTGTTCGGTCGAGCGCCGTACGACAGCGTCCAGCGTGTCCTGCTCGATACCCAGCGCACCGGCCTTGGCAGCGGACAGGGCGAAGGGCAGCGAGGGGTTTGCCAACACAGGGGCGATGACTGCAGGGTCCGCCATCATGGCCAAGCCAAAGCCACCGGTCAGGCACATGCCGATCACCCCCACTCCTGGGCCTGGACTGGCCGCGTGCGCCGCTCGGGCCAAGGCCCGCAGCCAGTCGGTAATCGGGCTGCTGCGCCGGCTGGCCAGGACCCGGAACTCCCGCGAGATGCAGACCTGGCCCATGCAACCGGCCACCGACAACGCCGAGACCCGCACCCCTGGCTTGCCGAACAACACCGGCATCCACACGCCAAGGCCCGCATCGGCAAGCCGCCGGGCCAGGCGCACCACGCCATCGTGCAGTCCGGGGACTTCGTGCATGAGCACCACCGCGGGCCCCTCGCCCAGGCGAAAGACCTGGCGAGTCACGCCCTCATGGGAAAACTGGAAATCCGAGCAACCTGCGAAAAGGTCGCCAGCGAGCGCTAGATCGTTCATTCAACCATCCGTGGTAAGCCATCCGCGGCAGGTGCTCGGCCAACAGCCGGCCACCCGCTCGTGCATGCCGCCCGCGCCTTGCTGACCAAGGCGCGTGGCGGCGTCGGTCAAGCCTTCAGGCGCAGTCTCGTGCCTGGTCAGCAACGCGCCTCACCGCCCTGGACGGGGGTGGCGCTTCGAGCGGCGCCATCTTCAGATCCTCCAGACGCAGGTCAAGCTCGCGCAGCGAGCGGTCGATGTGCCGCCCCATGAAGATCCGCCGACGGACCATGAAGTCCATGAGTGCGAAGATCAGCAGCCACTTGCGCCGCCCCGCCTTGCCTTCGCGAACCAGCTTGGCGAACTCGGGCTTGTACGGGTTGTAGCCAAGCAGCTTGAGATCCGAATACATCAGCAGCCAATTCAGGGTGAAGTTGCTCAACACCGGGTTGGCATGCACTTTGTTCTGCACCAGGCCCAGTTCGATGACTGTGTTGGTGACGCGCGCCTGGTCGTAGTCCCAGGCATGGAACGGCGCGAGGATGCGCGGCAGCTTGATGCCCTCGCCATGGCGTTGCGGGTTCCAGAACAGCGCCCGCTCGTGTTCCTTGAACACGCCGTTGGCAAACAGTTCATGGGGCGTCCAATCCTGGGCGATACGCTCCGCCGGCATCTCGTAGAGCATGCGCTCGGGCTCCGGCTGGCCGGGTGAATAGCCGGTGAAGATCAACGGGATGTCCTTCTCCACGGCAAAACGCAGCAGGTCCCCTTCGCGGATGTCCAGCCAGAAATAGCAAACCGTGTGCACTGCCCCCTTCGGGCCCTGGTTCATCAGCAGATGGCGGATGAAACGCCGGTAGACGCTCTGGACCGGACGGTGCACGTGATGGTCCACCCCGAGTGCCTTGACCGTCCGCCGGATGTTGTCCCAGGTCCTGGCCGGTATGTCGAAATCGCTGGTATACGCCAGCACCTTCAGGCCGTAGTCCACCACCAGCCGGTGCAGCAGGTAGCAACTGTCCTTGCCACCACTGAAGGAGACAATGCAGTCGTACTTCCTGCCACTGCCCTTGGCGGCGCGCAAAGTCGCCTCCAGGTCCTGCTGGAAGCGCATGCGCTGCGCGTCCTGGCGCAACCGCCCCCCCGCCTGCGAGATGCGGCACAGGTTGCAGGTGCCGTCCGAATCCAGCGCCACGCCTTCGACGTCGTCGGTCAGCAGGCAGCTGACACATACTTTCTTGAACATACCGACCAGCTCCTTTCTATCCTTGTCGTGCTCCGATAACGGTCCGTGTCAGGTCACGCGTTCACGGCGACCTGGGCGTGTGGCAGGCGGGCGTATGCTTGCCGGGCCAGTTGCAGGGCCTCCCCAAGGAAATCGCCATAGGCGGTCAGTGCCTGCTCGCCGATGGCGACCAGGTGCTGGGTGTATTCAGGCTTGGCTTCGAGCAACTCGGCGACCACGCGGAAGTTGGTATCGGTATGGCCAAAGTCGAATCTCACATGCTCGGCCAGGAAGGAAATACTTTGCTGGCCTTCTTCACACAGCGCTGCGGCACAGGCTTTCAACAGTGCTGGGCCGTATTGGGTGGTGATCAGTTCAATCTCCACATCAATGGCAAGTTCGGCCCACGGTGCATCTCCGGCCACCACGTCCTTGTGCAACTGGTGATAACGGCGCACCGAAGGCGTCAGATTGGAAACCAGCAAGTCGTCGGTATTGATCGGCATTCCCGGATACTTCGCATTCCACAGGTTCACCAACTTGTGGACATCCGCCGCCGCCCACTCGTGGTGACCGTCTTCTTCTTCGGTGTGCTCCTTGAAGAACTCGGCCAGCCTGTTCAGGCCCAGGGCCTCGCAGCGCACGCCGGCCGTGGCCAGGTACTCCGGAATAGGCGTAGTCAGTGCCGCGCTCATGGCGCTCCAGTAGATCATGAAGAGGTTCACCAACGGCGCGTCCATCGGCGCGTTGAACAACGCCTGGACATCGTCACGGGCGGCAAACTTCTCACGTGCCGCCGCGATACGAATCTGGTACTCGTTCATCATGATCGGATCATTGCCAACATTCATTTTTCACGCTCCTTTGTAGGATGAATAAAACCTTTAAAGTCCATGAAACAGGCGATCGCGGCCAAGGGACGGACAGTCATATCCTCCCGTTTCAAACGATCGCATTTACTGCAAATGGCCCGCATGAACATGCGCGCGCAACTACATTGCCCTGTCAATCAGAAGTAATAGTGAACCCCTGCGTACAATTGATCGTTATCCCTGAACTGGCCGAAGATACCTTCGTCATGCCCGGCAAAATGCATTCCGCCAGTGCGCAGTTCCCAGTCGTCGGTGACCCGCCAGCGCAATTGCAGGCGCCAGAAACGGTCGGTCATGTTCATGAACTCGCGCCCCTGGAACTCCAGCCACAGGTCCTCGCCCTTGAGCGGCACGTTCACCCGCCATGTCACGCTTGGCCGGTACTTGTCCGGCTGCATGTTGCCGTTGTGGTTACGGATGTAGTCGAGGGTGTACTGCAGGTTGATGTAGGTCCGCGAGGCGAAGGTGTAGTCCATGCCGGCCACTCCCCTGAGCGTGTCACGGCGCTCGACCAGACCCGGCACAGCCATGTCGTAGCTGACATAACCGGCATCGGTGACGTAAGCCAGTTCGCCACGCACACCGATCCCGTCACGCCCCGACTCGAACGCCATCGACGTGGTGTGCTGGCGGGCGTGATAAGGCTGCACGGTACCGACTGCCCTGCCGCTGGCGTCGAAGCCCTGGATATCGGCGCGAAATGCCGCCATCTGCTCGAACTGGTAGGCATAGTTGAACGACAGGTCATAATTGTCGCGCCGCAGCACTCGCCGAGCGGCAAACACGCTGTCGCCCAGCGGACCACCTTCAACCTTGGTCGAGCGCTCGCTTAACCCCAGTCCGCGCACGTAGTTGTTCTCCACGAACAGGCTCCATTCCTCGCCTGGCTGGGCCAGCAGGTCCTGACGGAACTGCGGCTGCCAAAGCACCTCGAAGAAATCGCCGCCATCAAGAAAGTAGCGACCGCTCACCGCGGTCACCGGCCACTTGCGTTCGAAGCGGGTATGGATCAGGAAGCTGCGAAAATCCTGGGGTGTGAAGCTGTCGATCACACTGACCTCGTCCGCCACCCCCCACTGGATCACCTGCCGCCCGATGCGCCAGCTGGTCGTCTCGCCTTCCCATTCGACGTACCCTTCCCACAACCTGGCAGTGCTTTCGTTTTCGTCGGCTGCCGAACGCATGCGCTTGTGCTCCAGCTCCAGGTCCGCCGAAACCAGCGTGCGCAGGCCGTCGGCCTGGTGATCCAGCTCGACCCGGCCGCGACCTCGCAGGCCATTGTCCAGGCTCGACTTCAAGGCGCTCGAGCCCACCTCGCCACCGCTGCCCAGGCCAACCGCCGAGCGCAGGTCGAGAAACCCCGTCACCGTGTTCTGGCCACCCAGGGCCGCCAGCGCCTGGGCGCTCACGCAAGGCGCGCCAGCCAGCGACAAGACGGCTGCAAGTGTTCGGACAATCCCGACCATCACTCCACCATCCTGCTGGTTTCGTCACTGACCAGGCGTTGCACGTCCGCAGGTTCGGCAAAGTGCTCGATGCCCTTCTCCATCTGCCGCACCGTCACCAGCGACGCAGGCAGCCCGGTATCGACGCGAACCCAACGTCGCTCCATCAGCGTCTGATGCCCGTTGCGCAGATCATTCACCTGCACGAAACGCTCGTACAGGGCAGAGCCGTATGCCTGCACTTCGGTGCGCCGAACCTGCTTGATCAACTGGCCGGCAGCATCGAAAAAGTCGATCCGACTGGGGAAGTAACTGCCGTCGGCGCGGATGTAGTAGCGGCGCTTGGCATACGCCGAGTTCGACGACGGCTTGGCCTGGCAATCCACCACATGCACTGCGAAACCTTCCTCGCTGGCCTGCTCCACATAGCTGAATGTCCAGTCCTCGAGGTTGATCTTCTGCAGATCCTCGTAGATCAAGTCGGACCCGACCCAGGTCTGGTGCTTGGAAGATACCCGCCGAACCCGGCTGGCGGCCGGCAGGTACAGGTATTGCAGGTCCTCGGCGCCACGCACCTCCTCGTTGAAGGTGGCGATGTTGCGAATGCTGCGGGGATAGAAGAACTTCTGCAGGTCGAGGTCACCCTGCTCGCCTGCCAGGTGATACCAAAGCAACCCGCGCTGCCGCTTGGTTCCAGCCTTGTCGGTCAGGGTGACCAACAACATCGAGACCGAATCCTTGCCGGTTGGGCGGTCCTCGGAACGCTCGATGATATCCCTTGGCACCAGGTTGCCCGCCGGCATGCCAGCGAAGGCCAGCAGCGGACAGAGCACGCCGATGATCATCAGCAAACGCTTCATGGCTGCACGCTCCCGGCCTGGCGATAAGTGGCGAGCATGCCGCCGGCGAGGCCTGCAGGGCGGTGGACCTCCTCCAGGGCGAGGTGCTGGTCGGTTTCGCGCAGCGCCTCGCGGATGCAGATCGCAGCCGTGTCCAGGACACGCTCGTCCTTGCCTGGAACGCCAAGAGCGAAACGCACCAGGGCATCGCCAGGGCCGGCCGAGCCCCCTGGATTGAGCGCGCCACGCACACCGTAGCCCACATACAGATGATTGAGGAAGGCGCGAGCATGCATGGCCGTGAACTGCGCGCCAGCCATGAGGAACACGCCATGGACACCCACCTGTGACTCGTCGCCCAACTGCAACAGGCCGTGGAAACGGCGTACCTGGTCAATGCGCGAACGAACTTGCTTCACCAACCCATGCGGCTCGCGCATTGCCGCCAGCAAACGACGCTTGCCCAGCAGGTCAAGGCCCGTGCCGAAGATCAGCGCCTGGTCGCGACAACGCTCGAACAGGGTGCGGTCACGTAGCGCGAGGAAACCACCGATGGTCGTCGGCATCTCCTTCGTCGCGCTCAGCAACACACCGTCTGCCAGTGCGCACAGGGCCTGAACGATGCTCAGTTCGTCATGGTCACGCCAGTCGCAGGCGTACTCGCGGATCAGACAGGCATTGCTGAGGATCCGCGTCGCGTCGAGTAGCAGCGGGATGCCGTAACGATCAGCCACTGCCTTCACTGCACGCAGGTTGTCCAGCGAAACGGGCACGCCGCCAATGGCATTGGTGCAGGCTTCGACCAGCAGGAAAGGTATGCGCTGGCGGCCCACACGCTTGATCGCCTGCTCCAGGGCCACGCAGTCCAGGTCAGCGCGAAATTGGCCACCGGCATCTGCCGTCGACACCGTGCAGTATGTGGCGCCCCTGAGCTGCAGGTGCGCCTGCAGCGTGGGAAATGGCGCGCTGCCAAGCACGCAGTCGCCCGCCGTGACCAGGGCGTTGACCAGCAACGCCTCCGCCAGCCGCCCCTGGGCCAACGCCAGCACCTGGGGCAGGCCGAACAAGGCCTGGAACGCCGCAGCCAGTCGCTCGTCCAGCTCACCGTCGCCGTCCTGGCGCAATAGAGGAACGCTCGGGTAGTCGCGGTGCATCAGGCTGTCGGTCTGGTAGTCGTCCAGGACCAGCCGCGACGGTATCAGGTCGAGGTTGAACCCATGTTGAGCCAGGACCCGCGCGCGGGCCTCGACGGTGTCGGCCAGCAACGTCATGCCAAGGCTCCCTCGGACACGTCGATGATCCTGTGGTTCATGCGATTGAGGTCGAAGAACATCACCTTTGGCAGCACGATCGGTTCACGGAAACCCGGCACCAGGTCATGCAGCAGGTGGTTCACACACTCAGTGGCCAACAGCGATGTCGCGATCAGAGGCCCCACAGCTACCGTTGGCACCTTGCCAACCTCGAGGCTGCGGACGATCGCCTGCATGTGCTGGGGCACGAAGATTTCGTCGAAGATCCGCGGCAGGGAGCCCTGCTCCTTGGCCACCTTGAGCGTCTGCGTCCAGTACTCCATTCCCAACCCTTGCGGTGAGGAGCACAAGGCAAAGCAGCCGAAGCCCATGATCGGCCCGACAACGCTGAACACCCCACGCTCGTGTGCCTTGCGGTGGATGGACTCACGCAGCGAGTGGGGCACGTTGGCATCCAGGCAGTCGACCAGGATGTCAGCGCCCGACAGAAACTCGTCCTGGTTGTGGTCGGTGATACCTTCGACAAAGATCTCGACCTTGGCCCGGGGATTGAGGTCGAGAATCAGCTCGCGATACACCAGGGCCTTGTTTCGGCCCAGCGAAGCACCCGTCGCGGCCCATTGGCGGTTCATGTCGGGCGGATCGAAAGCGCCCGGGTCAGCCAGCTTGAATGACTGTACGCCCATCCGGCACAGGGTGAGTGCCATGGCGCCACCCACGCCGCCACAACCGGCGATCACCACCCGGCTGGACGCAAGCTTGTCGATGCCCGCCTCGGTCAACAGAGGTAGCGAGCGGTTCAGCATATCGTCGTTGCTCATCCTGAAACTCCTTTTCTCACGTGTGTGGATCCTTGCCTTGGCAATGCTGCCAGAGGCCGCCATGCCTCCTGCGAGGCGCAGGAAGGACACGTTGCCAATACTTCCTTCGGCAAAATGTCACAAACAATTTCAAGCCGGCCCTATCGCACCGGCCAACTAATTAAACCGACGAGTAAATAAACAACGGCAAATCGCAGGCACAACGAGACACCACGCAGTAGTTGCGCAACACCGCCAATTAATAAAACCCTCAGTACACTATTGGCACTTTTAAACCGCAAAGTTTAATTTGTCAGTCGCTGGCGCGAACAAACTAAACTCGTAAGTTTAATTGCCAGGCAACCGAGCGCAGCAAGCCAAAGCAACCTTGAAAGCAGAACCAACAAGCCCGGCTCAAAAACAAGCATAAAAACACTTAAAATCAATGACTTGAAAATGCCAACTCAGGCTGGATAGACGCTGCAGCGCACAATAACACCCGAGAATTGCAGCCGCGTGCACAGTACTCGCCAAGCGTTTTGGCGTGGCCAATCCGGACGAACGCCAACAGAAGAAATAGTTATTAACTTAGAATATTCGCGGATACTAAACGGAGCGCCAAGACAATACAAGCCACTCTTTAGCCATTATCGATAGCCCTGCGCAACGAGGCGACTATCGCACGCAGCAGATGCGCGAGATAAAGCACAATCTATTATCCGGCACGCCTGTATTCAGCAGGCCCGCCGAAACATATGGCAGCGCTGCTCGATATCAGGGGGGGCAACGCTCGCACCCTGGCCATTGCCCGAGCAGCAGTCGGGACCTGCTCGGCATTGCAATTGGCTAGCGGCGATGCGGGGTATCAGGGGTTAGCGTTGCAGCGCACTTGAGATCGAACGCCGCGCGGGCGGCGCTCGGCTGCAAGGGTTGCGGCGGGCTCCAGCCACCCCGACTATCGGGCCAAGGCGCTGGACAAGGCAGGCGCTCTCAGAAGCGCGCCACCATCCCCACCCGCCAGGTACGTCCCGGCGCCGGCATGAAGCTCTGCGCCAGCGGGTCCAGGTAGTAGCGGTCGGTCAGGTTCTGCACCGACACATTCAGCTCGGTGTGCTCCAGCAGCTTGTACTTGAGGAACAGGTCGAACAACGCCACCGAGCGGTAGTCGATCTGCGGCGTGGTCGCGCCGGTCTGCCAGGGTTTGTCCATCTGCGCGGTGGGTCCCGAGCTGTAGGTCATGCGCCCGCCCACGGTCAGTGCCTCGTCGAAGAAGCGCATCCCGCCGAGCAGGTTGGCCGAGAAGCGTGGCGGGTTCTGGGTGTTGGTGTACGAGCCCATGTAGCTGCCCGACGTGCAGTCCGGGGTGTCCTGGGTGCGCTGGTAGCGATTGGCGCTGGCGCGCAGCTTGGCGGCGAAGGCCGCGTCGCAGGTCTCGGTCATCAGGTAGTAGGTGGCCGAAAGGTCGGCGAACACGCGCCCGGCATCGTAGTGCGACTGCAGTTCCAGCCCACGGGTGTGGAAGCTGTCGGTGTTGCTGAAGGTCATCTGCCCCCACAGGCCCGGGCTCGGGTCGTAGTAGCGGGTGATGTAGTTCTTGATGTCGTTGTCGAACCAGGCCAGCTTGGCCGACGCCTCGTCGCCGGCGGTCAGCAGGTCGCTGCGCAAGGCACTCACGCCCACTTCCCAACTGCGCGAGCGCTCGGGCTTGAGGTGCTTGCCCGGGGTGACCTGCTGGGTGCCCTGGCTGGTCTCGAACAGCGACGGCAGGCGCAGTCCCTCGGTATAGGAGGCATAGACGAAGGTATCCGGCAGGAACTCGAAATTGATACCGAAGGCCGGCGCGAAGCCACCGCCGCGGCTCTTGCCCTGCGGGGTGTAGTCGTAGCCGGTGACCACGTTGCTGACACTTTCGGGATGGACCACTACGTTGGTCGCGCCGGACTCGTTGAACGGCACGCCATTGAACGGCTCGTTGCTGTTCTCGAAGACGATGCCGTTGTTCAGGCGTGGGTCGGTGGCGTCGGTGTACTGGCCGTTCTGGTCGGGGAACCACGTCATGCTGCCCCAGTGCCCCGGGCTGCTGGCGGTGATCCAGCGCATTTCCCGCTCTTCGCGGCGCGCCTCGGCCAGCACGGTGTTGTCCTTGGTCTGGTAGTGGGCATAGCGGCCGCCGCCCCACAGCGTCAGTGTTTCAGTGGGTTTGTATTCCAGGTTGCCGTTGAAGCTGAACTCCTGACGCGAGGCATCGCGCAACATGCGGTTGGCGTTGATGTCGTGCTGGGTGGAGACCACGTTGCTTTGCGGCTGGAGGTCCTCGAGCTGGAAGGCGCCGCCCAGGTCGAGTTTGAAATCACCATGGGCTGTGGTGAAGCGCGACACGTTGTTCAGGTCGCCGCCGATGCGGCGGTTGTCCTGGCGGGACCAGGCGCGGTCGGTACGGTACAGCTGCGACTTGGGCGCCATCCAGGCCGCGCTGAGGGTGCTGGTCTTCGAGTCGGTCATCCACAGCCTGCTGGTGAGGTCCACCCACGGATTGCCCTCGGGCAGGTAGTGGTAGCGGGCAGTGTAGGTGTCGATCTGGATTTCGCTGGTGGGGTACTGGTAGATGCCGGCGGTGCCGTAGCGGAAGATGTCCGAGGGCATGATCTCGCCCATGTGCCCGTCGAAGCGGCGGTAGCTCAGGTCCAGGGTATGGTCGTCGGCCAGCCGCCAGGTGGTCTTGAGCAGGTAGGAGTCGGTCTCGAACGACGAGTTGAGCACCTCCTCGCCGGCGTTGTAGGTGTTGGCGACGCTCGGCTGTTCGTCACCGTCGCGGTCGTAGAGCCGGTAGCGGTCCTGGCCCTTCTTGCCGGAAAAGTAGTTGCCCTGGTTACGGTGCGCATAGGCCGCCACCAGGTCGAAGCGTTCGTGGGAGTAGCCGAAGGCGGCGCTGCCGGACTCGGCCTTGGAGCCGAACAGGCTACCGCGTTCGTCACGCGGCACCGCGCTCAGGTCCTCGTCCCTGGAGTTACGGTTGCGGTGCTCGGGCTCCACGCCGTTGTTCCACAGGTTGCCGGTCAGGCGCACGCCGACATCCTTGCCATCGACCAGGATGTCATCGACACCGATGGTCTTCATCTCCACCGAGCCACCGATCGCTCCCGAGCGAGTGCTGGGGCCTTTGTTCACGGTGACACTGCTGATCAGGTCGGGGTCGATGTAGCTGCGCTGCTGGGTGCCGCCGTAGCCCCGGTAGACATCCACCGCCTGCTCCGAGCCATCGACCCTGACCGCCACCCGGCTCTGCCCCTGGATGCCGCGGATGTTGACGTCCAGCGCTCCGCCGTTGCGGCTGTCGCCGACCTGCACGCCGGCCACGCCCTTGAGCATGTCGCCCACCGAGACGGTGCTGAAGCGGTCGAGGTCCTCACGCGACAGGTGCACCGTCGAGCGTGGCGCGCGATAGGTGTCGCGCTGTGGGTCCAGCAACTCGCTGGCCGCGACCATGGTCGGCGTCAGTTCCGTCGCCATCGCCGATGCCTGGGCCTGCGGGATGAGGATATAGGCCCCCCGGGAGTTCGACAGCAGTTGCAGGCCGCTGTTGGCCAGCAGGCGCCGGGCCCCCTCCTGCACGGTGTAGCGGCCCTTGAGTGCCGGCGCGGCGCGGCCGCGGGTCAGCTCGGGATCATAGGACAGCAGCAGCCCCGACTGGCTGGCGAACACGCTTAACGCGGTGCCCAGCGGGCCCTTGGCGATGTCGTAGTCGCGCAGCGTGGCATCGTCGGGCCGGGTAGAAGCCATGGCCGGGGCATCGGCGGCCTGAGCCAGGCTCGAAGCCGTGCCCATCAGGCAGCCGAGCATCGCACAACGCACGGCGAAGCTGATCGGGGACAAGCGTTGCGAAGGACGCGAAACAGGGGAAAGCCGACGGATTGCGGGCATGCTTTTCTCGCTCGTGAGGTCAGTGCCCGGCACTCGATGCGGGCTTGCACCCCTTCTGTCGCATGACGGCGAAAAAGGTATATGCGTGCGATTCGCATTTTCACTTGATCTTGTGATTTAGCCAAATCTAGTGATAATTGTTTGCATTTACACCCTGACACCTCCCCGCCATGACCCTTTTCAATACTCCGCCCCAGCCCGCCGAGCGCTGCGCCGTGACCACGCTGTACATCGAGCACCACGCCTGGTTGCGCGGCTGGCTGGCGTATCGACTGCGCTCCTGGGGGCGTGGCGTGGCCGACGACCTGGCCCAGGACATCTTCGTGCGCGTGCTCGCCAGCCGCGACAGTAACCAGCCCGATACCCTGCGCCAGCCACGCGCCTACCTGACCCGTATCGCCAACTGCGTGCTGGTCAGCTGGCGCCGCCGTCATTCGCTGGAGCAGGCCTGGCTCGAAGCGCTGGCGCTGGTGCCCGAAGCGCTGCAGCCGTCGCCCGAGCAGCAGAGCGTCATCCTCGAGACCCTGCACGAGATCGACGCAGTGCTCGACGGCCTGCGCCCACGGGTCAGGCAGGCATTCCTGATGGCCACCCTGGACGGCATGAAGCAGAAAGACATCGCGCAGGCGCTGAACATCGCCCTGCCGACGGTGAAGAAGTACATCCACGAGGGCTACATGGCCTGTCTGAGCCAGATGCCCGATGACTAACCAGCCCGCCATTGCCCAGGCCGTGCTCGCCGAGGCCGCCGCCTGGTTGCTGCTGATGCAGGAAGGCCCGCTGACCCCGGCGCAGCAGCTCGAACTGGAGTGTTGGCGGCGCCGCGACCCGGACCACGAACGCGCCTGGAAGCGTGCCCAGCGCCTGCTGACCCGCCTCGGCACCCTGCCGCCGACCCTCGCCCGGCAAACCCTCGCTCGCCCGCAGGACAGCAGCCGGCGCACCGTACTGCGTGGCCTGCTGGGGCTGATCGGCGCGGCCCCGCTGGGCTGGTGGGCATGGCGTCAGGCCCGGGAGGGTGTCGACTACCAGACCGCAGTGGGCGAACGGCGCGAGTTGCTGCTGAGCGATGGCACCCAGGTCACGCTCAACAGTCACAGCGAGCTGCGTGTGCTGTATTCGGCCGAGGAGCGCCTGCTGTACCTGCGCCGTGGCGAGGTGTACATCGTCACCGCGACGGACCCGTCGCGGCCGTTGCGGGTGCGCTCCGATCACGGCCTGATGCAGGCGCTGGGCACCCGCTTCAGCGTGCGCCAGCTCCTTCACGAGACCCAGCTCGCGGTTTATGAAGGCGCCGTGCGCGTCACCCCCGAAGCTGGCCGTGGCAGCGTCATCCACGCAGGCTCGCAGGTACGCTTCGACCGCGACCGGCTCGGCCTGGTGGAAACCGCCCGCGACACCCAGCTGGCCTGGCGCAGGGGTTTGCTGGTGGTCGACGACATGCCGCTATTGCAGTGGGCCCAGGAGCTGATGCGCTACGCCGACCAGCGCCTGGTCTGCGACCCGGCCGTGGCCGAGCTGCGGGTCTCCGGCAGCTTCCCGGTCGATGACCTGCCACTGGCCCTGGCCATGCTGAGCGAGAGCCATGGCCTGCGAGTGCGGAGCGAAGCTGGTGGGATGTTCATAAGTCGCTGATCCCCCAGCTGTCATGCAGGGAACCTACGACTATGCGGCCAACGCGTACCCTGTGGGAGCGGCTTTAGCCGCGAAGCAAGCAACTCGATGGATGGCACCGGCTTCGCCGGTGTTCGCGGCTGAAGCCGCTCCCACAGGTCCCTTCCAGGTCGATAATTCATGTGAAGCCCGCGCCCACGGGAGCTATGTGACGAACCACTCGACGCAATGCCAGCATCCGGCCATTGCCCCGGCACCATCGCCAATGGGATGATTCGTATTTGCAATGAATTCTCATCAAGGTCACCCCGTGCCCCCCAAACTCCTCCTCGCCGAAGACGACCCCCGATTGCGCCAGGACCTGGAACAGCACTTCCTGCGTCGCGGCTTCAGCGTCCAGGCCTGCGAGAACGGCACCCAGGCATTGAACGCGATGCACCAGGCGCCCTTCGACCTGCTGCTGCTGGACATCATGCTCCCCGGCATCGATGGCCTCAGCCTGCTCGACGAACTGCGCCGGCACCAGGCGGTACCGGTGATGCTGATGTCGGCCCTGGGCGCCGAGCAGGACCGCATCAGCGGCTTCACCCGCGGCGCCGACGACTACCTGCCCAAGCCCTTCAGCCTGGCCGAGCTGGATGCCCGGGTCGATGCCCTGCTGCGCCGGGTGGCGCTGGACCGACGCCCGCCCACGCCACGCAACGCCTGCACGCTGACCTTCGATACCGCCAACCATGATGTCGCCCAGCATGGCCAGAGTGCCGGGCTGACCGGTTCCGAATACCGATTGCTGCTGACCCTGCAGGCCCATCCCGGCGAGGCACTGAGCAAGGCCTTCCTGTACCAGAGCGTCCTGCACCGGGCCTACACCCGCCTCGACCGTGGCCTGGACGTGCATGTGTGCAACCTGCGCCGCAAGCTCGGCGCCATCGGCGCCGGACACCTGGAGATCCAGGCCGTGCGCGGCCAGGGCTATATCCTGGTCGATGCGGGCAGCAGCTGATGCGCCGTCATCCGCTGCTGTGGAAGCTGGCGCTGCTGCAGGTGTGCTTCTGCCTGCTGCTGACCTGGCTGATCTGGACCTGGGGCCTGTCGGTCGAACGCAGCACCTACTTCCTCGCCCCCGCCGACCGGGTGTTCCTCGCCGGCTTCGCCGAACAGGCCGAGCAGGCCTGGCACGCGGAGGGAGCCGATGGCGTGGAACGCCTGCGCCGTCGGCTCGAAACCGAGGAGGACACCTGGGTCGCCATCATCGGCCCCCATCTGCAGAGTCTCGGCACTACCCCGCTGAACGCCGATGAAGCCAGCCGCCTTACCTTCATGCGCAAGCTCGACTGGCCGATGAGCCGGCGCCTGCAGGACGAGCTGCCATACGTGAGCATCGCCTTCCCCGAACACCCCGAGGACGGCCGCCTGGTCATCCAGCTCCCCGAACACCTGCTGCCCACCGGCCTGACACCCTGGACCCACGTGATCACCCACGGCGTGGCCCCCGCCCTGCTCGCCCTGCTGCTGGGCCTGGCGCTTTACCGCCACCTGGTCGTGCCGCTCAACCGCCTGCGTGACCGTGCCGACGCCCTGCGCGCCGACGATCTGGACAGCCCCGGCCTGCCCCTGCAGGAACGTCGCGACGAGCTGGGCGAGCTGGCCCAGGCCTTCGAGCACATGGCCGTGCGCCTGCGCAAAAGCCTCGACCAGCAACGCCTGCTGCTGCGTACCCTGTCCCACGAACTGCGCACCCCGCTGGCGCGCCTGCGCATCGCCCACGACAGCGAACTACCGGCGGAACTGCTACGCCAGCGCCTGGACCGCGAAGTGGACGACATGCAGAAACTGCTGGAGAACACCCTCGACCTGGCCTGGCTGGACACCGAGCGGCCGCAACTGGCGACCGAACCGGTACTGGTGCTCTCGGTCTGGGAGGCGCTGGTCCAGGACAGCTGCTTCGAAAGCGGCTGGCCGGTCGAACGGCTGCCCTGCTTGCTCGGGCTCGACTGCCAGGTCCAGGCGCACCTGGACAGCCTGGCCCAGGCCCTGGAAAACCTGCTGCGCAATGCCATCCGCCACTCGCCCGCCACCGGCCGGGTCAGCCTGGACGGTTGGCGCGAGGGTGCCTTCTGGCACTTGTGCCTGCGCGACCAAGGACCTGGGGTAGCGGAGGACGAACTCGAGCAGATCTTCCAGCCCTACCACCGCCTGCCCGGCAGCGGCGCCGGCTTCGGCCTGGGCCTGGCCATTGCCCGGCGCGCCATTGAGTTGCAGGGCGGACGCCTGTGGGCAAGCAATGGCCATCCCGGGCTATGCCTGCACCTGCTGCTGCCGGCCAGCGAAAGTGTTTAGAAAGTTAATGCGCTTTACTCTCAAATAGGAGTTATTACTATTTGTGATCTCTTGAATTCAGCCCGCCGTGCCGGAGATCACACATGTCGCCCCGCCCGCTTCCTTTCGCCCCCTTCCTGCTGCTGTCCAGCTGCCTGCTGAGCAGCGCCGTGCAGGCCGCCAACCAGCCAGAACCGATCGTGCTGGAAAGCCAGAACGTGGTGGCCACCGCCCTGGAGGAGACCAAGCAGGCGCCGGGGGTGTCGGTCATCACCGCCGAGGACATCCAGAAACGACCACCGGCCAATGACCTGTCGCAGATCATCCGCACCATGCCGGGGGTCAACCTGACCGGCAACTCCACCAGCGGCCAGCGCGGCAACAACCGGCAGATCGACATCCGCGGCATGGGCCCGGAAAACACCCTGATCCTGGTCGACGGCAAGCCGGTCAGCAGCCGCAGCTCGGTGCGCTACGGCTGGCGCGGCGAACGTGACTCGCGCGGCGACACCAACTGGGTGCCGGCCGACCAGGTCGAGCGCATCGAGGTGATCCGCGGCCCGGCGGCGGCGCGCTACGGTTCCGGGGCCATGGGCGGGGTGATCAACATCATCACCAAGCAACCGGCGGGAGAGACCCACGGCAACATGACCGTGTACCAGAACTTCCCGCAGCACGGTGACGAAGGCGCCACCAAGCGCGTGAGCTTCGGCCTCAACGGCCCACTGACCGACACCCTCAGCTACCGGGTCTACGGCAACGTGGCCAAGACCGACGCGGACGACTGGGACATCAACGCTGGCCACCAGTCCGCGCGCACCGGCACCCAGGCCGGCACCCTGCCCGCCGGCCGCGAAGGCGTGCGCAACAAGGACCTCAACGGCCTGCTGAGCTGGCGCCTGACCCCGGAGCAGACCCTGGAGCTCGAAGCCGGCTTCAGCCGCCAGGGCAACCTGTACGCGGGCGATACGCAGAACACCAACTCCAATGCCAACGTCAAAAGCATGCTCGGCAAGGAGACCAACATTCTCTACCGCGAGAACTTCGCCATCACCCACCGTGGCGATTGGGACTTCGGCAGCAGCATGGCCTTCCTGCAATACGAGAAGACCCGCAACCAGCGCATCAACGAAGGCCTGGCCGGCGGCACCGAAGGCATCTTCAGCAACACCGACTTCTACACCTCGACGCTGCGCGACCTGACCGCCCACGGTGAGCTCAACCTGCCACTGCACGCCTGGCGCGACCAGACCCTGACCCTGGGCAGCGAGTGGAGCCAGCAGAAACTGGACGACCCCAGCGCCAATACCCAGACCACCAGCGAAGGCGGCAGCGTGCCCGGCCTGGCCAGCAACGGCCGCAGCACCAGCAGCCAGGCGCAGATCTTCTCGCTGTTCGCCGAGGACAACATCGAACTGCTGCCCGGCACCATGCTCACTCCGGCGCTGCGCTTCGATCACCACAGCATCGTCGGCGACAACTGGAGCCCGTCGCTCAACCTGTCCCACGCGCTGACCGACACCCTGACGCTCAAGGCCGGCATCGCCCGCGCCTACAAGGCGCCGAACCTGTACCAGCTCAACCCCGACTACCTGCTCTACAGCCGTGGCCAGGGCTGCTACGGGCAGAGCACCAGCTGCTACCTGCAGGGCAACGCGCATCTGGAGGCCGAGACCAGCGTCAACAAGGAACTGGGCATCGAGTTCCAGGACAACGGCTGGGTCGCCGGCCTGACGTACTTTCGCAACGACTACAAGAACAAGATCGACTCGGGCCTGAGCGGCATCGGCCAGGCATCCGGTGGCGTCGGCGCCAACGCCAATGCCACCCTCTACCAGTGGGAGAACATCCCCAAGGCGTTGGTCGAGGGCCTTGAAGGCACCCTGACCATCCCGCTGAGCGAACAGCTGAAGTGGAGCAACAACTTCACCTACATGCTGCAGTCGAAGAACAAGACCACCGGCGAGACCCTGTCGGTGACCCCGGCCTACACGCTCAATTCGATGCTCGACTGGCAAGCCTCCGACGACCTGTCACTGCAGCTGAGCGTGGCCTGGTACGGCAAGCAGACGCCGAAGAAGTACGACTACCAGGGCAAGCGGGTCACCGGCACCGCCAACGACCAGGTGGCCCCTTACGCGCTGGTCGGCGCCAGCGGCACCTATGCGCTCACTAAAAACCTGAGCGTGACCGCCGGCATCGACAACCTGTTCGACAAACGCCTGTACCGGGCCGGCAACGCCCAGGCAGTGAACGGTATCGAGGGCGCGGGCGCAGCCACCTACAACGAACCCGGGCGCACCCTCTACACCAGCCTGACCGCCTCCTTCTGAACCCGTGCCGCCGCTGCACTCGACGATGCCGCGGCGGCTTGTCATGGAAGACCTCACGAGAACGCCCGATGAAGATCCTTTCCCTTGTCCTGGCACTGCTGCTGAGCAGTTCGGCCCTGGCCCAGCCGCATCCCGAGCAGAAGATGGACCACACCTTGCTGCAGCGCCAGGACCTGGCCTATCGCTTCAGCCACCTCGACCTGGATTCGCGCGACGGCCAGCGCCATTACCGCCTGTGGATCGGCCAGCCCCGACGCCCGGCCCCCGCCAGCGGTTACCCGGTGCTGTGGATGCTCGACGGCAACGCCGCCATCAGCGCCCTTGAGCCACCGCAACTGCAGGCGCTCGCCGGCGGCCAGGCACCGCTGCTGGTCGCCATCGGCTACCAGACAGACCAACGCATCGAGCGTGCGGCTCGCACCTACGACTACACCCCCGTAGTGCCCGGGCTGGCCGAGCAACGCGACCCCCTGACCGGACAGGCCAGCGGTGGCGCCGATGAATTCCTCGACCTGCTGGAGCAACGCATGCGCCCGATGGTTGCTGCTGTGGCGCCCGTCGACCCGCAGCTGCAGACGCTCTGGGGCCACTCCTATGGTGGGCTGTTGACGCTGCACACGCTGTTCACCCGCCCGTGGCTGTTCAGCGACTATGCGGCGGCCAGCCCGTCGTTGTGGTGGAACGACGGCGCCATCGTGGCCGAGATGCAAGGGCTGCAGGGGCGGCTGGGCAGACATCGGCCAAGCCTGCTGCTGATGCGCGGCACGCAGGAACCGGCCAATCCGCGTGGGCCGGTGTCGGGTGATGTACAACGAGCGGCCCAGGAGCTGGTGGCCAGTCTGGCCGGAGTGAAGGGATTGTCAGTAGCCTTCCAGCCATTCGATGGTCTGGGCCACGGGCCAATGCTGCCGACCTCGCTGCGGTTCGTGATGGACAGGATGTCCAGCTCAGTGAGCCGTAATCCGTTGTAAGAGCCATTCCTTTCAAGGTGTTGAGAATTGGCGCTCGGCTTGGCGTTGCCGGGGTCGCTTTGCGACCCTTTCGCGGTACAAGGCCGCTCCTACAGGGCGCGCGGTCGCCTGTAGGAGCGGCCTTGTGCCGCGAAAGGGCTGCAAAGCAGCCCCGGCAATCTCGAATTGAGCGGTCATACCCAAAAAATCGCAAAAACCTTGAAAGGGCTTGTTGTAGGAGCGGCTTTAGCCGCGATGCAAGCTGTGCGGTGTCTGGCACCCGCTTCGCGGGTAATCGCGGCTGAAGCCGCTCCTATAGATGCCGTGCCCCCTTATCCAGCTTGGCGCACGGTGTCCCGCAGAAACTCATCCAGTAACCCGCTGTCACCACGCGTCACCGGCACCTCCCGCACCTCATCGGCTCGCGCCAGCTCGGCCTCGATGAACCCATGCAGCACCTCGTCCCGAGGTCCGTGCTCGGCCTCGCCGCTGCGTCGTTTCACGGCCAGCAACGCGTCGATCGCCGCCTGCAGTCGCGGGTCATCGACGGTACGCGCCATCAAAGCGGCGAACGCCGTCGGTGGCATACCCAGCCCCTGGTCGATCCAGCGCACCGCCAGCAACGGCCGCAGCACATACAGGTACTTCTTGAAGCGCACGGTCTCACCCATCAGGTAGCCACGCAGGTTCTTGCGCGCCATCGACAGGTAGTGATGGCGCACCGCGCGTGGTGAATAGAAAGCCTCGCCCAGCTCGCGCAGGCGCCTGGTGGCCTCGGCGTCGGCGCGGTACACCAGCGGCGAGCCCAGCCACTCGAGCAGGCTCGGGTTGGCGCCGCGCATCAGGCGCAGGGTCTTGCGCAGCTCCCAACCGCTGATGTCCAGCTCGTCGCAGAGCGGACGCTCGATCACATCGCGAGGCTCGTCCACCCGCAGGTACCAGTCGTTGCGCGGCACGTAGACGAAGCGTACGTCGTAGTCGCTGTCCGGCGAAGCGAAACCCCAGGCACGGCTGCCGGACTCGCAGGCATAGAGCACGGTCACCTCGTGCTCGCGCTCGATACGTTGCAGCTCATCGAGCACCCGGGTGCGCATGGCCTCGGGCAATGGGTGGGGGTCGTCCTGATACATGTCTTCGTTCCTTGTACAGGGCGCCACCTGGCGCCCGTTTCAACCTTTCACGCACACCACCTGACGCAGGGTGTGCACCACTTCGACCAACTCGCGCTGGGCCTGCATCACCGCATCGATGTCCTTGTAGGCCATCGGGATCTCGTCGATCACATCCTTGTCCTTGCGGCACTCCACATGGGCGGTGGCGCGCTGCTGGTCCTCGACGGTGAAGCGGCTCTTGGCCTTGGTGCGGCTCATCACCCGGCCTGCGCCGTGACTGCACGAGCAGAACGATTCCTCGTTACCCAGGCCCCGGACGATGAAGCTCTTGGCACCCATGGAACCGGGAATGATGCCCAGCTGGCCCTTCTGCGCCGACACCGCGCCCTTGCGGGTCACCAGCACCTCACGGCCGAAGTGCTGTTCCTTCTGCACATAGTTATGGTGGCAGTTGACCGCCTCGAGGCTGGCCTCGAACGGTTTGCCCAGCACCTTGCGGGTGGCGGCAACCACCGCCTGCATCATCAGCTCGCGGTTGTGCCGGGCGAAGTCCTGCGCCCACTCGACCGCCTCGACATAGTCGGTGAAGTGCCGGCTGCCCTCCTCGAAATACGCAAGGTCCCGGTCCGGCAGGTTGACCATGTGCTGGCGCATGTCGGCCTGGGCCAGTTCGATGAACAGGTTGCCGATGGCGTTACCGACACCACGCGAGCCGCTGTGCAGCATGAACCAGACGCGGTCGGCCTCGTCCAGGCAGACTTCGATGAAGTGGTTGCCGCCACCCAGTGTCCCCAGGTGCTGGCGGTTGTTGGTCTTCTCCAGCCGCGGGTGCTTGTTGGTGATCGCCTTGAAGCGTCCGGCCAGGCCGCTCCACACCTGGTCGGCCTGGTCCGGCACAGTGTCCCAGGCGCCCTGGTCGCGACGGCCGAAGGTCTTGCCATGGGGCACGGCCTTCTCGATGGCCGTGCGCAGGCCGTGCAGGTTGTCCGGCAGGTCGCGGGCGTGCAGCGAGGTGCGCGCGGCGATCATGCCACAGCCGATGTCCACCCCCACCGCCGCCGGAATGATCGCGCCCACGGTGGGGATCACGCTGCCGATGGTCGAGCCCTTGCCCAGGTGCACATCCGGCATCACCGCCAGGTGCTTGAAGATGAACGGCATCTTCGCCGTGTTCATCAGTTGCTTGCGGGCGTCGTCCTCGACCGGTACACCGTCGGTCCACAGTTTGATCGGCTTGCCGCCCGCCACTTCGAGTATGTTCATTGCCTTGTTCCTTGTTGCGCTACGTCGTGTCGCAAAAGGTCAACCCGCCTTGAGGCTGACCATTCCATTCAATACCTGATCCAGGCCACCGAACACCGAAATCCGGTCGATGCGCTCGGCCACCCGCTCCAGGGTTTCCAGCTCCTTCAGGCGCAGGGCCGTCGGGTTGCCTTCCATCACCTTGGCGGTGTTGAGCAGCGAACGGGTCGCCTGGGTTTCCTCGCGGCGCCGGATCACGTTGGCCTGGGCGGCCTTTTCCGCCTCCACCACCTGTGCCAGCAGGGTCTTCATTTCGCCCGGCAGGATGATGTCGCGCACCCCCAGGCTGCTCACCTCCAGGCCACTGCCTTGCAGGTGCGCCAGCAGGTGCTCGGTGACGCTACCGTCGATGGACTGCTTGTCTTCCAGCAGCTCGTCGAGGGTGCGGGTACCCACTGCCGCACGCAAGCCGAACTGCAGCTCGCGGTACAGGTGCTCCACCGGCTTGCTCATCTGTCCGTGGGCGCCAAGCACATCGGTGTAGCGCCAGTTGGCCACCAGGCTCAAGCGCAGGCTGACCTTGTCGCGGGTGAGGATCTCCTGGCCGTTGACCTCCAACGCCTGCAGGCGGGTGTCGACCATCTCCACCGCTACCTGGCTGCCGCAGCGCCAGTAGCCATGCCGACCTGGCTCGAGCAACCCGGCCACCACGCCATCAATCTTCAGCACGCCGACATGGAAGGCCGGCACCAGCGCCAGCAGGACCAGGTCCGTGCCGGCCACGCCGGGACGGTTAAGGCGAACCACCAGTTCGTCGTCCAGGCGCCGTCCTTGATCAAGGTCGATGCGCTGCAAGCCATGTTCGACCTGACCTTTCCAGTACAGGCGGCGGCTGTCGGGGGCCAGCAACTCAACCAGGCGGCCGTCCTCGAAGCGCAGGCCGGCCTCGTGCGGCGCCAGGTCCATGGTTTCGAAATACTGCTCGACCAGTGCCGGCTCATGCCCACGCAGGTATTGCGCCAGCGGGTGGTCAAACAGCGGGGATTGGAGGCTGAAAGTGGTCACTGTCAGCCGGTCTTGCCAGTCGAAACGCTGGTACTGGCCAGGCTCGAGGATCGACACGAAGTCGCCTTCGCTCATCAACAGGCCGCGTTCGTTTTTCTTCACCACAAAGCGTTTCAACAGTTTCATCTTGCTCATCCTTTTATCAATGTCCTTGGCTGCGGGTGGTCGCCGACTCACCGAGCGCCGCGGGCGAAACCTGGCGGAGTCCGGGGCTGGGAGCGATTGCTCCGGCGGCCGCCATCGTTGCGCCTGGTCCGGCCGGCGGGCCGGGTGAACCAGCGGTGGCTCAGGCTTCCTTCGCAGTGGCGGGCCGTCCTGGCCCTGGTTGCGTTGCCTGTGCCCCACCTGCGGGTGTTGCGGGTGTAGCTACCGTGGAGGGTATTGCCGAGGCGTGGCCCGGCGAGCGCCTCGCAAGCCTGTTCA
This sequence comes from Pseudomonas sp. DVZ6, assembly GCF_024259445.1. Lineage (NCBI taxonomy): Bacteria > Pseudomonadati > Pseudomonadota > Gammaproteobacteria > Pseudomonadales > Pseudomonadaceae > Pseudomonas > Pseudomonas sp. DVZ6. The sequence goes on along the minus strand of NZ_JANCLM010000046.1, from coordinate 8,056 downwards.
CAGGCTTGCGCCGCAATGACCGGTCGTTGCGGCGGCGGCATGCACGACACCGACACCTGAAGGTGGGTACGTGCACCGGCGGGGGTTGATCCCCTGACCCGAGGGCCTGCCTGGCGATGCGGTCGAGAGGGATATAGCGAGCGGCGTGCCAGGTTTTCATTCGCTCTTGAAAAATCTTTTAACTATTTGATTTATAAGTATTTATTTTTTGTTGCGCGTTAGCCTGTGTATTGCAACGCGTCATGCCGATTTCATTTTTCGTATATCCTGAGATACATACTTATCTTTTTGGATAATCACGGATGACCAAGCCCCTCGTCGCCATCGGTTTCCTCGGCACCACCCTCGACCGCAACGGCAAGGGCGCCGCACGCTGGAACCGCTGGCGGCCAACCATCGGCCTGTGCCAGCAAGCCGACCTGCCCCTGGACCGCCTGGAACTTATCCACGGCCCCGGCGCCCGCGACCTCGGCCTGGCCGAGCGGATTCGCGCCGACATCCAGCTGGTCTCGCCCGACACCGAAGTGCGCCTGCACCCGCTGGCGCTGCGCAACCCTTGGGACTTCGAGGAGGTCTACGGCGCCCTGCACGACTTCGCCAGCGGCTATACCTTCGACACCGAGCGCGAGGACTACCTGGTGCATATCACCACCGGTACCCACGTCGCGCAGATCTGCTGGTTCCTGCTCACCGAAGCCCGCTACCTGCCGGCGCGCCTGGTGCAGACCTCGCCCTCGCGCAAGCAGGATGAAAACAGCGACCCGGCCGGCATCGCCACGCTTATCGACCTCGACCTGTCGCGCTACGACCCGATCGCCTCGCGCTTTCGCCGCGAGCAGGTCGAGGGGCAGTCGCTGCTCAAGTCCGGCATCGCCACGCGCAACCCGGATTTCAACCGCACCATCGAGCAGATCGAGCGGGTCGCCCTGCGCTCCAAGGCGCCCATGCTGCTGGTCGGCCCGACCGGCGCCGGCAAGTCGTTCCTGGCCCGCCGCGTCCATGAACTCAAGCGCGGCCGCCACCAACTGGGCGGGCGTTTCATCGAGGTGAACTGCGCCACCCTGCGCGGCGACGGCGCCATGTCGACCCTGTTCGGTCACGCCAAGGGCGCCTTCACCGGCGCCCAGAACGCCCGCGACGGTCTGCTGCGCGCCGCCGACGGCGGCATGCTGTTCCTCGACGAGATCGGTGAACTGGGCGCTGACGAACAGGCCATGCTGCTCAAGGCCATCGAGGAAAAACGCTTCTTCCCGCTGGGCGCCGACCGCGAAGTGGAAAGCGACTTCCAGCTGATCGCCGGCACCCACCGCGACCTGCGCGCCAAGGTCGCCGATGGCTCGTTCCGCGAGGACCTGTTCGCCCGCATCAACCTGTGGACCTTCGCCCTCCCGGGCCTGGCCGAACGCCGCGAGGACATCGAGCCAAACCTTGATTTCGAGTTGCAGCGCCATGCCCGCGAACAAGGCCGCCAGGTGCGCTTCAACCTCGAGGCCAAGCGCCGCTACCTGGCCTTCGCCCATTCCGGCGAGGCACGCTGGGCCGGCAACTTCCGCGAGCTGTCGGCGTCGATCACGCGCATGGCGACCCTGGCCGACAGCGGGCGTATCGACGAGGCATTGGTCGAGGAGGAGATCGGTCGATTGCGTTACGCCTGGGGCCTGGAACCGAACACCGAACCACTGCTCACAGGTCGCGAGCTGGACCTGTTCGACCAGGTGCAGTTGCAGGCGGTGATCGACGTCTGCCGCCGCGCGCCGAGCCTGTCAGAAGCCGGACGCCAGCTGTTCGCGGTATCGCGCCAGGAGAAGGCCAACCCCAACGATGCCGACCGCCTGCGCAAGTACCTGGCGCGCTTCGGACTGGACTGGCAGCAACTAAAGTCGTAGGGCTTGCCAGCCCGCTGGCACAGTGGGGTATGCTTGGCCGGTCTTCAGGGCGGGGTGAAAGTCCCCACCGGCGGTAAATCGAAAGATGAGCCCGCGAGCGCCCCGGCCATGCCGGGGGTCAGCAGACCTGGTGAGATTCCAGGGCCGACGGTCATAGTCCGGATGAAAGAAGGCGTTTGGCAGGGGCCGTCCGGGCACCCCTGCGCGCGCATTTTGTTCGCCCCGAGACGTTCATCGATCATTCACGAGGAGCGTTTCATGTCCACCATGCTCAACAAGCAATTCCCCAATGTCAGCGCCGCCATCGCCGCCTTCCAGGCCGGGCGACCCGTGCTGCTGCTCGACGACGACGACCGCGAGGACGAAGCCGATATCGTCGCCGCCGCCGAGAACCTTTCGCTGCAGACCATGGCCATGATGATCCGCGACTGCAGCGGCATCGTCTGCCTGTGCCTTGACGAAGCCACCGTCGACGCCCTGCAGCTGGCGCCGATGGTGCAGAATAACCAGGCCCGCCATGGCACCGGTTTCACCGTCACCATCGAAGCCGCCGAAGGGGTCAGCACCGGTGTGTCGGCACAGGACCGCATCACCACCATCGAAGCCGCGCTGCGCTCGACCGCCCAGGAACGTCATATCGTCAGCCCGGGCCATGTGTTCCCGCTACGCGCTCGCGATGGCGGCGTACTGACCCGTCGCGGCCACACCGAAGGCTCGGTGGACCTGGCCCGCCTGGCCGGCCTGCGCCCGGCGGCGGTGCTGTGCGAACTGATGAACCCCGACGGCAGCATGGCCCGCGGCGAGCAGGTGGCGGTGTATGCCCGCCAGTACAACCTGCCGGTGCTGACCATCGAGGAACTGGCGCGCTATCGCGAGGCGATGGTCGAGCTGGAAGCAGAGATCGCCTGAATCATCTTGGGGCCGCTGTGCGGCCCATTCGCGGCACAAGGCCGCTCCTACAGGAAATTGCGATCCCCTGTAGGAGCGGCCTCGCCGAGGCGTCGGACCGGCCGGAAAGGGCTGCAAAGCAGCCCCAACAATCTAAAGCCCAACGCCAATCAAGCTGCCGTCAACGCAACCCCAACGGCCCCTTCAGAAACTCATACAACCCCGCCGCACTCTTGCGATAACCATCAGCCGTCAGGTGCACCAGATCCGGCCGCGCCAGCCCGCCCGCCTGCCAGCCGGCAATCGAGCACGGCCCGCCCATGAACCCCTGCCAATCCCAGAACAGCGCCTTGTACTTCTGCGCCATCTGCTTCTGGATACGGATCACCGAGGCCAACGGTTGAGGCTGGCGCGCCGCACAGCTGCGCGCCTTGCGCTGCTTGATCGAATCCGGCGGCCCAACCAGCAGGATCGCCGCCTGGGGCAGGTCCTTGCGCAGGCCGACGAGGGTCGCCTCCAGTTGCGTCTGGTACAGCGCCAGGTCGAGCTTGTCGTCAAACGCTTCATTGGTGCCGTAGGCCAGGATCACCAGGTCAGGCCGCACGGCCTTGAGGCTGTCACGCCAACCCGGCTGCCACTTGTCCACCACGTCCAGGCGCGCACCGTTGATGCCCAGCGCCGAGTAGGTCACCCCGGCATTCTTCTGCCCCTGGATGTACCAGCCCCCCAGCGCGACACCCCGGCCACCCTCGACACTCAATTGCACCGGCAGGCCGACATTGGCGTAGGCCGGGCTGAAGCGCCACTGGCCATTGCTCGCCGGCAGCACGCGGCGCTGGCCACCATTGACGAAGAGGCTGGCACTGGTGGTCGACTGGTACAACGCCGAGACCTTGTAGCGCTGGCGGTCCTCGTCCCGCGCCTGCAGCACCACACTGGCGCGGTTGGCCAACGGCAGCGACAGGTAGCCCCCCAACGGGAACTGCGGGCTTTGCTGGTTGCGCGCCGACACCAGCTCCCACTGGCGCTTCTCGCTCTTGATGATCACCCGGTCGTTGCGGATCCCCGGCACCGGCGAAGCCGGCACCAGGCCGATGCCGCCGTCGCCGTAGCGCGTCTGCAACAGCTTGCGCAGCTCGCCGCTGAACAGGTCGGCGGCGGTGTGCGAGTCACCCAGCTGGACGATGGCAACCGGCGCCCGGCCGGCATTGCGCAGCTTGCCGGCGAGCAAGGCGAGGTTGCCGTCCTGACGGGCGGCAGGCGCGGCGGCGGGCCGGGCCGTGGGCTGGGCGCTCACGCTGTTGGCGCCGGTACTGCAACCCGGCGCGGCGCTGATCAGCAGGGCCAGGCCCAGCAGGTGATGCCATTGGCGCATCTCAATGTCCTGTAACGGTCAGGCCCGGAAAGCTGATCAGCGACAGAACCTGTTCGGCGATCATCTTCTGGCCTGTGATGGTGAAATGAATACCGTCGTCGACCCGCACCTTGACCCGCTTGCCCTGCGGTGTCTGCACCGTATACGAGAAGTTGGCGTCGGTGTAGCCGAGGATCGGGTTGGCCGAGACGTAATGCTGGCCAAACAGCGCGGTCTGCTCCTGGTAGAGCCCGCTGAGGTAGCCCATGGCCGTGGACAGCCGCGCCTTCTCCATGTTCGGCGGCCCGACCCAGATCACCTGCACGTTGTGCGTGCGCGCCTGCTCGAGGATCGAATCGATACGGGCACGGTAGGCGACCTCCCACTCCGGCGACTTGAAGCGCAGGAACGGCTTGCCCTTGCCCTGGGGCATGTCCCAGGGGTCGTTGGGACCGAGGAACACCACCATCAGGCGCACGTTCGGCTCATGATCGAGGGTGTCTGCCACGGTCTTCGGCCAGTTGAAGAAGCCCGGGTAGGCAAGGCCGGTACTCTGCTTGCTGAGGTTGACGGTACGGATCTGGTAGCGCTTGCGCAGGCTGTTGGCCAGGTGCGGCGCCACGCCCTGCATCAGCGAGTCGCCGACCAGGAACACTTCGTCACCAGCGGCCAGCGAGGCCACAGTCCCCGGCTGCAACAACGCCGGGGCCGGCGTGGGCGGTGCAGGCTGGGCGACAACGACGGCGGCTGGCGCATGGACCGGCGCAGGCGTCGGCTGTGCATGCGCGGGCGTCGATACCGGTGGCAGCGGTTTGGCCAGGACCGCCGGGGTTTGCAGATCGACCGTGACCACCGGCATCGGCGCGGGCATCACCTCGATCGCCGGCCCCTCGGCCAGTTGCGGCGCGGGCAGCAGTTGCTCGAGCAGGTCATCGCGCTGCGCCTCCAGCATCGCCGTCAACTGCGCACCCAAGCGCCAGGCCGGCAGCTGGCCCAGCAGCGGTATCTCGCAGCTCTGGTGGTATTTCTGCTGGCAATAGAGCTTGATCGAGTCCTGGTTCAGCCAGAACAGCAACGCGGTGGTGACCACGATCGCATACAAGCCACGGGCGGCGCCCATCTGCACCTGGAACAGCTGTTTGCTATCAGAAGCTTGCATAGATGAACCCCGGCACGCCCGACTGCGAAGCGAAAATCACCAGCGACACACCGACCCCGAGCGGGATCGGGTACAGCTGCCACGGCAGGCGCTGGAACTGCGCGCCACCCTGGCGCAATAGCGCCAGCCACTGTGGATAACTGGCCACGAACAGCACGCAGGCCAGAAGCATCAGGCCCGTGGCGCTGTTCAGGCCCGCCAGGCTCAGCTGGGCGATGTTGCCGAGCATCTCCATCGCGCCCTCAAGCGTCGGGCTGCGGAAGAAGATCCAGGCGAAGGCCACGTAGTGGAAAGTCATCAACCGCGCCATCAGGCCCGAACCCGGCAGCCGCGCGAAACCCGGAAACCACTGGCTGAACAGCTTGGAAATGGCCAGGCCGACGCCATGCAGGGCGCCCCAGATGATGAAGTTCACGCTCGCCCCGTGCCACAGGCCGGACACCAGCATCGCCAGCAGCATGTTCAGGTTGCCGCGCCATACGCCCTTGCGGTTGCCGCCCAGCGGGATGTACACATAGTCGCGGATGAAGCGCGACAGGCTGATGTGCCAGCGCCCCCAGAATTCCTTGAGGTTGTGCGCGGCGTACGGCGCGTCGAAGTTGTCCGGCAGACGGAAGCCCAGCAACAGGGCGATGCCGGTGACCAGGTTGGTGTAGCCGCTGAAGTTGAAGTAGATCAGCAAGCTGTAGCCGTACACGCTCAGCAGCACCTGCTCGGGGCTGGCGCTGCCCGGGGTGTCGAACACCGGGTCGACCCACTCGCTGCCCAGCCAGGCGCTGAGGAAGAACAGCTTGACCACCGCCATGGCGATCAGCCCCAGCGCCCGCTGCGGTTCCAGCACCTGGCGCATGGCCGGCGGGCGGATCTGCGGCAGCATGTGCAGGGCACGGTTGACCGGCCCGGCCACCAGGCTGGGGAAGAACGCCAGGTACAAGGCCAGGTCCAGCGGCGGCACCGGCGCCAGCTCGCGGCGGTTGATCGACACCAGGTAGCTGACCGAATGGAAGGTGTAGAACGACAGCCCGATCGGCACCAGCACTTCCAGCAGCGGCAGCGCCACGTCGAACCCGGCGGTGGCCAGCGCGGCCTGCGCGCCTTCGACGAAGAACGCCTGGTACTTGAACAGGTAGAAGCAGCCCAGCACCAGCGTCAGCAGCAGCACGCGGCTGAACCAGCGCCCGGGATAGCGCCCCGCCAGCAGGCCGAGCAGGTACACCAGCGCGCTATAGCCCAGCAGGATGTACAGCGACTGCAGGCTGAAGCTCGCCACCAGGCCGTAGCTGGCGGTCAGGAGCAGCAGGTTCTGCAACCGCACGCTCCAGCACAGGCTCCAATAGAGCAGGAAGAACAGCGTGAAACAGAGGCCGAATTCGATCGAGAGGAAGCTCACAACGTAGTCCATTACATGACGTCGGGGAGGAAGGTCTTTGACCCGCAGGCCAGAGCGCGCGGATTATGGCAGAGGGCCGCCACCCCCACAATTCGATTGCATGACGGATTGCAAGATGGCTTGCGCCAGACAAGTGCAACAAAATGCGACGAACGATAGGCCCACGCAATTTGCTCCCCCTGCCCCGCTCTGCTAGTGTCGCGCCGTTCTGAACGCCACCGAGACAGTCGCCATGGCCCGCAAAAAAACCTCCATCGATTTCGAACAATCCCTCGCCGACCTGCAAGCCCTGGTCGAGCGCCTGGAGAACGGCGAACTGTCGCTGGAAGAGTCGCTGGCCGCCTTCGAACAGGGCATCGCCCTGACCCGCGATTGCCAGGGCGCCCTGGCCCAGGCCGAGCAGAAGGTACAGATCCTGCTGGAGCGTGACGGCGAGCTGGCTGCCCAGCCGTTCGACGCGGAGCCCGAGGCATGATCGCCCAGTACCAGCAAAGCGCCCAGGCACGGGTCGATGCCGCCCTCGAACCGCTGTTCCAGGCACCGTCGAAGGAGCTCGAACGCCTTTACGCCGCCATGCGCTACAGCGTGATGAACGGCGGCAAGCGCGTGCGCCCATTGCTGGCCTATGCCGCCTGCGAAGCCTTCGGCGTGCCGCCCGAGCAAGCCAACGGCGCGGCCTGCGCGGTGGAGCTGATCCACGCCTACTCGCTGGTGCATGACGACCTGCCGGCGATGGACGACGATGACCTGCGTCGCGGCCAGCCCACCACCCACAAGGCGTTCGACGAAGCCTGCGCGATCCTCGCCGGCGACGGCCTGCAGAGCCTGGCCTTCAGTGCCCTGCTCGAGCCACGCCTGAGCCCGCAGTCCGACGCTATCCGCCTGCAGATGGTCCAGACCCTGGCCAAGGCCGCCGGTCCCGCCGGCATGGTCGGCGGCCAGGCCATCGACCTGGGCTCGGTGGGCGTCAAGCTCGACCAGCAAGCCCTGGAATACATGCACCGGCACAAGACCGGCGCGCTGATCGAAGCCAGCGTGCGCCTCGGCGCCCTGGCCAGCGCCCGCGCCGATCAGGCCCAGCTCGATGCCCTGCAGACTTATGCACAGGCCATCGGCCTGGCGTTCCAGGTGCAGGACGACATCCTCGACGTGGAGAGCGACACCGCCACCCTGGGCAAACGCCAGGGCGCCGACATCGCCCGCGACAAGCCGACCTACCCGGCGCTGCTCGGGCTGGAAGCGGCCAAGGCCTATGCTCTGGAGCTGCGCGACCAGGCGCTGGCCGCGCTGGCAGCTTTCGGCGACAACGCTGAGCCGTTGCGGGCCCTGGCCCGCTACATCGTCGAGCGCCGTCACTAAGTCCCCCTGTAGGAGCGGCC
>NZ_JANCLM010000045.1:0-48965 GCF_024259445.1 Pseudomonas sp. DVZ6 | reverse complement strand
GTCGGACCGGCCGGAAAGGGGCGCAAAGCGCCCCCGACAATATCTCAGGAGTGACTCAGTTCCGCATGCTCGTCGCCGCCCAGCACCTGCTGATCAGTCTGCTTGAGCAACTGGCTGGTAACCACCCCCGCCATCATCGAACCATTCACGTTCAGCGCCGTACGCCCCATGTCGATCAGCGGCTCCACCGAGATCAGCAAGGCCACCAGCTCCACCGGCAAGCCCATGGCCGGCAGCACGATCAGCGCAGCGAAGGTCGCCCCGCCACCCACGCCGGCCACACCGGCCGAACTCAGGGTGACGATGGCCACCAGAGTGGCGATCCACAGCGGGTCGAAGGTATTGATGCCCACGGCCGGGGCAACCATCACCGCAAGCATCGCCGGGTACAGCCCGGCGCAGCCGTTCTGGCCGATGGTCGCGCCGAACGAGGCGCTGAAGCTGGCGATCGACTGCGGCACGCCCAGGCGCTGCGTCTGCGCCTCGATGTTCAGCGGAATGCTGGCGGCGCTGGAGCGGCTGGTGAAGGCGAAGGTCAGCACCGGCCATACCTTGCGCAGGAAGCGCAGGGGGCTGACGCCGGTCAGCGCCAGGATCACCCCGTGGACCACGAACATCAGGCCCAGGCCGATGTACGACACCACCACGAAGCTGCCCAGCTTGAGGATGTCCTCGAGGTTGGAGCTGGCCACCACCTTGGTCATCAAGGCCAGCACGCCATAGGGGGTGAGTTTCATCACCAGGCGCACCAGGCGCATCACCCAGGCCTGCAGCACATCGATGGCCGACAGGGCGCGCTCGCCCTTGTCCTTGTCGTCCTTGATCAGCTGCAGCGCGGCCAGGCCCAGGAACACGGCGAAGATCACCACGCTGATGATCGAGGTCGGCTTGGCCCGGGCCAGGTCGCCCACCGGATTGGTCGGGATGAACGACAGCAGCAGTTGCGGGATGTTGAGGTCGGCGACCTTGCCCGCGTAGTCGTTGTGGATGGCTTGCAGGCGGGCGCTTTCCTGGGCACCGGCCACCAGCCCTTCGGCATTGAGGCCGAACAGGTTGGTCAGGACGATGCCGATCAGCGCGGCGATGGCGGTGGTCAGCAGCAGGGCGCCAATGCTCAGCACGCTGATCCGGCCCAGGCTCGAGGCGTTGTGCAGGCGCGCCACGGCGCTGAGGATCGAGGCGAAGATCAGCGGCATGACGATCATCTGCAGCAGGCCGACATAGCCGTTACCGACCAGGTCGAGCCAGCCGAGGGTAGCCTTGAGCACCGGGTGGCCGGCGCCATAGATCGTGTGCAGGACCAGGCCGAACACCACGCCCAGCACCAGGCCCAACAGCACTTTCTTGGCCAGGCTCCAGTCGGTGCGGCGGGTTTGCGCCAGGCCCAGCAGCAGGGCCAGGAACGCCAGCAGGTTGAGTGACAGCGGCAGGTTCATTGAAGCTCCAGGAAAAGGCGGAAGAGGCATCGCCTCTGTGAGCGATTACGAACGGAAATGCTAACAGCCTGAAAACAAACGAATTTATACCTAAAAGTAATTTGCATAGTCGTTTATGGAATAACGTCTGGTCGTTTTTGGCAATGAACATGACGTTTGCGGTTGTCTCGGGGTCGCTCACGCATGCCTGTTTGTCACAAATCAGGTCTAGGGTTGAGCGGCCACGTCTTTTGGAGAACCGCACATGATGTCTGCTCCGAGAATCCTTGCCGGCGGCCTGGCCCTGTTGCTGAGCGCCAGCAGCTGGGCGGCCACCGAGCTCAAGCATTGGCCCGCCGAGGCCGCGCAGAAGCTCGACGCGATGATTGCCGCCAACGCCAACAAGGGTAACTACGCGGTGTTCGACATGGACAACACCAGCTACCGCTTCGACCTCGAGGAAGCGCTGCTGCCGTTCATGGAGAACAAGGGCCTGCTGACCCGCGACAAGCTCGACCCCTCGCTCAAGCTGATCCCGTTCAAGGACACCGCCGAGCACAAGGAGAGCCTGTTCAGCTACTACTACCGCCTGTGCGAACTCGACGACATGGTCTGCTACCCCTGGGTAGCCCAGGTGTTCTCGGGCTTCACCCTCAAGGAGCTGAAGCAGCAGGTCGACGAGCTGATGGCTTCGGGCAAGCCGATCCCCAGCACCTATTTCGAGGGGGATCAGGTCAAGACCATCGAGGTGCAACCGCCCAAGGTGTTCACCGGCCAGGCCGAGCTGTACAACAAGCTGATGGAGAACGGCATCGAGGTCTATGTGATTTCCGCGGCCTCCGAAGAGCTGGTGCGCATGGTCGCCGCCGATCCCAAGTACGGCTACAACGTCAAACCGCAGAACGTGATCGGCGTGAGCCTGCTGCTCAAGGACCGCGCCAGTGGCCAGATGACCACGGCGCGCAAGCAGATCACTGCGGGGCAGTACGATCCCAAGGCCAATGAAGGCCTGGAACTGACCCCGTACCTGTGGACCCCGGCCACCTGGATGGCCGGCAAGCAGGCGGCCATCCTCACTTACATCGATGAGTGGAAGAAGCCGGTGCTGGTGGGCGGCGATACCCCGACCAGCGATGGTTACATGCAATTCCATGGTGTGGATGTGGGCAAAGGCGGCATCCACCTGTGGATAAATCGCAAGGCCAAGTACATGGACCAGTTGAACGGCATGATCGCCAAGAACGCGGCGGCCCAGGCCAGGGAAGGGTTGCCGGTGACTGCGGACAAGAACTGGGTGATCGTGACGCCGGAGCAGATTCAGTAACAAGTCGTCATGGCCCTGTCGCGGGGCTTGCCCCGCGATAGCGACAGACCAGGTCAGTCAGGATTAGGCACAATGCCCACACCCACCCAGATCATCAGCGACACCTTCGCCCTCTACGAGCGCCACGGCAGTGCCGATTACATCGGCGAAGCCATCACCCAGATCGAGCACATGTCCCAGGCCGCCCAGTTGGCCATGCAGGAGGGCTACGACGACGAAGTGGTCCTCGCCGCCTTCTTCCACGACATCGGCCACCTGTGCGAGGGCGAGGACATGGGCGGCTATGGCATCGTCAGCCATGAACGTATCGGTGCCGAGTACCTGCGCCGCTGCGGCTTCAGCGAGCGACTGGCGCGGCTGGTGCAGTATCACGTCGAGGCCAAGCGCTACCTGACCTTGCGCCAGCCCGGTTACTACGATCGCCTGAGCGAGGCCAGCCGGCGCACGCTGGCGTACCAGGGCGGGGTGATGAGCGACAGCGAAGCCGATGCTTTCGAGGCCGATCCTCTATTCCGGGTGAGTCTGCGCCTGCGCGAGTGGGACGAGATGGCGAAGCTGACCGGGGTGCCGGTGATGGATCTGGAGGTGCTGAAGAGTAAGGCTTTGGCGGTACTTTGATCGATTCGTTGTTTTCAAGGTGTTCGGCGTTAGAGTTGCAGCGCCTATCAGATCGAGCGCCGCCCGCGCGGCGCATCGCGGCACAAGGCCGCTCCTACATCTGTTTCGGGCCAGTCAATCCTGTGCCATTACCTGGTCCACCTTGTTGCTCCGACGCGGTCTCAGCGTGGACACCCCACCTGTCTCAAGACATGCACCAAGGCAGGCAACCATGGCCTGACAGGTTCGGCACGTTGCAACAAATGTAGGAGCGGCCTTGTGCCGCGATGCGCCGCGCGGGCGGCGCTCGATCTGATAGGCGCTGCAAGGGTAACGGCAGACACCTGAAGGCCCTCGCTCGGTCAAAGACCCTGAAAGGCTTGGCCGCAAGATCCCGCATCACTTCTCCAGATGCTCATGCTGTGCCTCTTACCATACTTCCCTTCCTGGCAGCCCACTCGTCGCAATAGTGGGTATGGTGTTGATAAACGCCGCTCGGTGGTTATACTAACCACCGAGCGGCCAGCCCAAGGAATGGGTTCATGAACAGCCGTGAAATGATTTCAGTGATCGAGGCGGATGGCTGGTACCTGGTGCGTTCGAAAGGCAGCCACCATCACTTCAAGCATCCCGAAAAGCCAGGCCTGGTCACCATCCCGCACCCAAAGAAAGACCTGCTGCCGGCCACTGCGGCCAGCATCCTGCGCCAGGCGCGGATCGGCTATGCCAGTTGACGAGGAGACCCATCACCATGTTGTTCCCCATTGCGATTCTCCCCGGTGACGATCAACACGCCTGGGGTGTTGAAGTCCCTGACATCCCGGGCTGTTTCTCGGCCGGCGAAGACCTCGACAACGCCATCGCCATGGCCCGCGAAGCCATCGAAGGCCACCTCGAACTGCTGGCCCAGGACCAGCAGGAGATCCCCAAGGCCAGCCTGGTCAGCGTACACGCAGCCAATCCGTCCTATGCCGGTTGTACCTGGGCGCTGATCGATATAGACATCACCCGTTACCTGGGCAAGGCCGAGAAGCTCAACATCACACTGCCAGCGTACCTGCTCACCCGCATCGATTCGTATGTGCAGAACCACCCGGAGCACAAGAGTCGCTCGGGTTTCCTGGCCGAGGCGGCGCTGAGGATTTTGCAGGGTGATTGCAAGTGATCAGCGGCTTGCATCCAAGGGCAGTCGCACACTGTCGGTACTCCAGCAGCAGCTCGCTGCCAGGATTGGTCGCGATAAGCTGGGCGATGCTCAGCCCCAAACCGCACTGGTCGGACTATGCGATCTGCAACGCCTTGGCCAAGTACCCATTGACCGGCGACACCTGTGACAGCCTCAACTGGCGATCAAGTGACTACATGTGTCAGGCCAGGGGATAGATGAGGCAGTAACGGACAAGCGCCTGCTCGATGCTTTGCTTCTGCCTCAAGACCAGCTCAACGGCCACCACTCGCCCGTCCTCGACGATCTCGTAGAACACACGGTAACCCGCAAGATTCAGTTCCCGGTAGTGCGCCACGCCCAGCTCGCTGGCCTGAGGACTGATGGGATAGGCGGCGGGTGCCATCGAGAGCTTGTGCTCAATGGCATCGATCAGGTTGGGGATCGTGTCGAGTGCTGCCGGGGCGCCGTTGTAGACCGCCAGATGATGAACCTGGTCCTCAAGGCTTTGTGACGCGGAGTCGGTGAAACGAATACTTGGCTTGGCCATGCGTTATCGCTTAGTCCTCGGCGAACTTCCTGGAAAGACGCGCCTTGAGATCGTCCGCAGAGCTGTGTTTGCCTTGAGCGTACTCGCGTGAGCCCATGGCCAGAAGCTTGACCAGGGCGATGGCTTCGTCGCGACGCTTGCGATCTGCATAGGATTCAATCACATACGCGGGTGTGCCATTCTGGGTGACCACCATGGGCTCTTCCAGGTCGAGGTCTGCGGCATGGCGCTTCAGGTAGCTGATAGTTTCGACTCTCATCTGAGTGTCCTCGAGTGCAGTGGAATGCATCGTAGTCCAAATTCAGACTGAATCAAGACCGTAGGTCTGGCAAGCCGCGTCAGCCAGTATTCGATGGGCGATCCACATGGCTGTCGATTGGCCTGTCAAGGCGATCATCCAATTGGTTCCAATCCTCCCCGAACAACTCCACCGGATGCATGGTTCGGTCCGCGCCGTTGCCGCACGCCAGTGCCTTGGCCGGGCAGTACAGGTCGCAGCCCCAGCAGATCCGTTCGGGATGGCTGGGGTTGCTGGGAAATCGCTTGGCCATGTCTCCCTCCATGAAGTGAATGCCTGCGCTCAGGCTATGCCGCGCATGGCCAAGGGGCTTGATCGGGGTCAATACCGCTAGCTGATCGGCCCGGGCGCCTGCACCTGTTTCATCAGGTCGTCGTTCCACTGGCCCTCGACCTGTACATGCGCGGCGGCGCCGAGCATCACCGCTTCGATCAGGTTGTGGTTGAGGTAGGTGTACAACCCGGGCTGGCGGAAGGTGTACAACGCAGCGCCTGCCGCGCCGCCGGGGATGAACCAGGTTTCCAGGTTGCGTTGCGGCGGGTTGGCGAACTTGCCCGAGGCCCAGACATAGTCGCCATGGCCGCCGATCAGGTGCGGGCGAGTGTCGCGGTTGGCCTGGGAATGGACGATCAGCACAGTCTCGCCGACCTTTGCGGTGAGCGCCTGCTTGCCGGTCAGGGCACCGACGCTGCCGTTGAACACCACATGGCTGGGCACCAGCCCTTTCATCAGCTGGCTCATGTCGCCGAAGCTGGCCATGGGGTTGGCGTAGCGCTTGTACTTGCCGTCCTTGTCGCGGGGGATGTAGTAGTCCTGCTCGCCGATGTACCAGACCTTGTCGTAGCGCAACGGCTGGCCCTCGGGGTCCTTCAGGCCGTCGCGGGGCAGGACCATGATCGCGCCGTTCATGCCGCACACCACATGCCAGGGAATCATCGCCCCACCCGGTGCGCAGTGATACACGAACACCCCGGCACGGTCGGCCTTGAAGCGCAATATCACTTGCTCGCCGGGCTTCACGTGGGTCAGCTCGCCGCCGCCGAGGGCGCCGGTGGAAGCGTGGAAGTCGATGTTGTGCATCATGCTGTTGCTGGCTGGGTTGACCAGGGTGAGCTCCACGTAGTCGCCCTCGTGCACCACCATCAGCGGGCCGGGAACCGAGCCGTTGAAAGTCATGGCGTGGATGTAGGCGCCGGCGGTGTCGATAGCCAGCTCCTTCTCCTCGATGACCATGCGGAACTCGACGATCCGCGGCTTGCCCTCGGCGCGTTGGGTATGGGCGTGGACTTGCGGCGGCGCCACCAGCTCGACGCTGACACGCTCCAGTTTCGCCAGGTCAACCGCCGGGTCCTGGCCCGGTACGGCGGTCGCGGCCTTTGCCAGGCCGCTGCCAAGCGCCGAGGCGCCGACGCCCAGCAACACGGTACCGGCCAGTATGCCGCGCCGGGTCAGGGACACGCCTTCTTGCTCATTCATGGGACTTCTCCTTAACTCGACGAAAGCCGTCGGGCACAGGAATAGCCGCTTTGAATGTAGGGTTTATTGAGGGAGAACAAGAAGTGGAGAGGGTGGGCAATGTGTCGCAGGGGCTGAAACGAAAAAGCCCCGACATTCGTCGAGGCTTTGAGGATGGTGCCGGCACCAGGAATCGAACCCGGGACCTACTGATTACAAGTCAGTTGCTCTACCATCTGAGCTATACCGGCACAGGGGCGTCATTATAGCGATGGATTTGCCGCTGTAAACCACTTCGTTGCATCCATCGCACATTCCCCTAAGTCACCGCGCACAAAGGAGAATTTTCCTACCAGCCGCGGTGGATCGAGTTGACGCTCGGTTCGGGCTGGCCCGGGTTGAAGAACAGCTTGCCGTTGTCGCAGCCGCGCTTGCGGCAGCTGCCGTCGGCGTTGTGCAGGGGCAGGCCGCGGTCGCCGCCCAGTTGCATGCCGGGCATGTTCCAGTTCAGCGGGGCGGGCTTGCTCGAAGGCGTGCCGCTGGCGCAGCCGGTCATGGCCAGGGCGAGGGTCAGCAGGGCGAAAGGCTTGGTGTGTTTCACGATGTTCGAGTCCGTTCCGGGATCAGTCTTTGTTCAGGATGCGCTGGATGGTGCCGCCGCAGGCCATGTAGCAGGAGTCGTAGTCATTGCCGCAACTGTAGCTGCTCCCCGTGTGGAAGGGGTAGCTCGGGTAGTGGCAACTGTGACGCGCTTCCTTCTTGCTCTTGCCGTTCTGGCAGTACTGGTAGGCCCTCATCTCGGCCTGGTACAGCGCACGTTCGCTGTTCTCCTGCAGGCGCGCCATCTGCTGGCAGTGGTTGCGCTCCGTCGAACAGCTGTTGATGCAATTCATGCCATGCGCGCTGGGCGGTGGCGAGTATCTATAGGTGTAGCTCGGGCCGCAGCCGGCCAGGGCCAAGGCCAGGCAGGCCAGCACGAGGGCGGCCAAACTGTTGTGGAAAAGTGCCATGGGTGTTGCAGTCCTTGATCATTCGTCGCTGAACTCCAGCAGATCGCCGGGCTGGCAGTTCAGGGCGCGACACAGCTTCTCCAGGGTCTCGATCTTGAAACCCTTGATCTTGCCGTTTTTCAGCAGCGACAGGTTCGCTTCCGTGATACCGATGATTTCCGCCAGGTCCTTGGAACGCATCTTGTTCCGGGCCATGACGACGTCGAGGCGGATGATTATCGGCATAGGAAGCAGTCAGACATAACAGTTGTGTTCATCGCTGATGGTCTTGGCGTCACGCATGAGCAGCGAGAAGGCACACAGCAGGATGCCTTTCATGATCTCGTAGACAGCCTGCGATGATACACCGATCGAGAAGCTGAAGCTCCTTTCGCCGGCCGGCAGGTCGATGGCCAGGGCCAGGCCCTGCAAGGTATAGGTCACCGGCCACAGCAACGGGGTGAAGATGCACAGCAGGCCGACCCACCAGAGCAGCTTGATATTGTCCGAGGTCCAGGTCTGGCCACGGGACAGCCGATGGAAGAACAGGCCGGTCAGGCAGAGGGCGATGACGGAAATCATCGTCGGGATCATGTCCACCACCAATACCAGGCCGATGGCCAGGGGGGATGCCTGGTAGCCGGGTTCCAGCAGCAGGGGCATCTGGTCGCCGTAGGCTTGCAGGTAGCCGTTGAGCATGTCGGGGAAATCGAAAATAAAAAGCAACGGGGTGATCGTCAGCTCGACGATCGCGGTTGTCCACGCCAGGTAGGCGGCGAATGCGCCGATGGTGCGTAGGCGCGAACGCGCATAGGCCACGGATCTACTGTTCATGGGGTGCCTCCGTACAGTGATGAACGGGGCGGATTATTCTTGAATAATTATCGTAAAACAATAATTAATTTTGTTATTTGGCCTGTGGCGACGGTTTGTCGCAGGAGGAGGGAGTAGGCATGGCACCGGCCTTGCCGGTGATCGCGGGGCTAGCCCGCTCCCACGCTGAGGAAGCTTGCCTACGCTATAGAGCAGTCGCAGGGTCATCCCTATAGGAACGACTGTGGGGAATATAATTTACGAAGCTTTCAGCAGGCTTTAAGAGGATAAATCTGGAGGCACGCAATTTTTCGCGAGAAATATTTAGTCTTAGCCTATCGTTTTGACTTAATCGATCAGCTCAGCTAATCTTGTGTTCATTATGTTGAACAGTAAAGCTTTCAAGCTCCTCTCTTCCTCCCGCCTGGTTTCCCGTGAGCGTCACTGGACCGGCGACCTCTAGCGCCACCCTCCCTCTACAGCCGTAAACGTCTCTGTCTGGTGCCGATGCCTGTGCGCTCGGTTGCTGTCGCCCATGGGAGGGCATCATGCGTTCCTGGATCTACCTGATCGTCGCCATCACCTTCGAGGTGATCGGCACGGCGTCGATGAAACTCGCCGCCACCCATTTCCCCGTGCTGGGGCATGCCGTCATGTACGTCATGATCTGTCTGTCGTATTTCTTCCTGGCCCTGGCGGTCAAGCGTGTGCCGGTGGGTGTCGCCTACGCGCTGTGGGAGGGGTTCGGTATCGTGCTGATCACCTTGATCAGCGTGCTCTGGCTCGGCGAAAGCCTGGGCTGGACCAAGGCCCTGGGCCTGGCGGTGATGATCGCCGGCATCTTGCTGGTCAAGGCCGGCACCCGGGCCAAGGCTGTCGAACGTGAAGGGGAGGCCGTGCCATGCTGATGCCATTTGCCTGGCTGGGCCTGGCCATCGTGCTGGAAGTCCTGGCCAACCTGTTGCTCAAGTATTCCGACGGTTTCCGCCGCAAGGGCCTGGGCGTGGCCTCGATCCTCTGCGTGCTGGCGGCGTTCACCGCGCTGGCCCAGGCGGTCAAGGACATCGACCTGTCGCTGGCCTACGCGATCTGGGGTGGCTTCGGCATTCTCGCCACCGTGGCCATGGGTTGGGCCCTGTTCGGTCAGCGCCTGGCCGGGCGCGGCTGGCTCGGCCTGGTGCTGCTGCTGGTAGGCATGAGCTTGCTCAAACTGGCTTGACAACACCCCCGCCAAAGCGCTTGGCCGAATGGTTTATGCACAATGGGCATTGGCCGCTTGCGCGAAAGGCATGCCGGCCAGCGCTACCATCGGTCTTTGCGCAAAGTCCTGTTTTTACTGGCTTTGACGCCCATGGTGGAATAAGCAAAGCAGCGCAAATAGCCGCTGGATCCAAGATTTGGTGATTTTCATCACAAGCTTGTTCACAGAGTTATCCACAGGCTGTCAACCGTGCTGCGGCGCTGTGTCACGCTCGCCTAGCAGCAGCAGGTTGCGGGGCGTCAGCGGGTAATCGCAGAACACCCCGACACGCACCACGTAGCCTTGCTCCTGAAGGAACAGGGCGCGGTCGAGCACCAGCCACATTTCCAGGGGGCGGCGGAACAGATTGCGAACCAGCTCGAGGTTGCGCACCTCGGCCAGGCGTCGCTGGCCTGCGGCTTCCAGGGTGGCCCAGTCGGGGTTGCCGTTGATCGTGACCTGCTTGAGTTCGGCCAGGTCGCGGCAGTACTGCTCGAAGGGTTTTGCCAGCCAGCTGACCGGCAGCGATGGCGTGGGCAGGTAGCCGTCGATGCCACGTTGCTGGCGCTGCAAGAGGTCGAAGCCCAGGCGGCGGGCCATTGAGGTGTCGCGCTGGCGGCGGGTGCGCAGGCTGGAGGTGACCGCCTCGCTCAGCGGCAGGCCCAGGTCTTCCTGGGTCAAGGCTAGCGCCGAGGCCCGGGCGGCGCCGGAGAGTGGCTGATAGGCCTTGCCCTGGATGCGGTTGTAGCAGCAGGGCGCAACGGCGATCTGCCGGCAACCCTGCTGGCTTGCCAGCTCTATGAGCCGGACATGCAGGTCGCCGCAGGCGTGCAGGGCGACCGCGCTCTTGTCGCCGTTCAGGTGGCGGGCGCTGTCGGCGGCCATGACGTCCTGGTGTACGTGGGTGGCGGGCAGGTGGTGATGCTCGCTCAGGGCCTTGCCGGCGCTGACCAGTTCAGCGTCGTACTCCAGGCAGGTCAGTTGCTGGTCGGTCTGCAACAGGCGACGGCCCAGGTGGCCTTTGCCGGAACACCAGTCGAGCCAGTGCCGGGCGGGTTGGCTGAACGCCAGGCGACGGCTGAAGGCTTCGATCTGCTGCCACTTGCGGCCGGGGACACCGACATCGAGGCGGTGGCCGGCGGGATGCAGGCCGGCATCGGGCAGCTCGCCGACGGCGGACAGCTGCGCGGCTTCGGCGGCCAGTTGTGGGAAGGGGGGCGGGGCCTCGGAGGTTTCGGAGGATTCGGCTTGCTCGAGGGTGCGTTGGCGCAGCCAATGGGACAGTTGCGGGTGCTGGTCTTCCCACGCCAGGCGCAGGTGGGTGAACGGGCGTGGGTGCCACAGGGGCTGGTGGCGGGTGAGGAAGCGGTCGAGGGCCTGGAAGCGCTCGAGGAGCTGGTTGGTTTGCAGGATGGGGGGTGTGGTCATTCGAGCACCGGGGCGCTAGCGAGAGGGGCTGCTGCGCAGCCCATCGCGGCACAAGGCCGCTCCTACAGAGAGGGGGCCGCGTGCGGCCCCGGGTTCAACGTCCCTGGCAGGCATCCACGCGCAGCCAGCGCTCCAGCACCTTGAAGCCCTGCACCAGCACGAACGAGATCAGCAGGTAGAACACCCCGGCGGCAAAGAAGATCTCCACCGGCAGGTAGGTCCGGGCAATGATGGTCCGCGCCATGCCGGTCAGTTCCAGCAGCGTCACGGTACTGGCCAGGGCGCTGGCCTTGAGCATCAGGATCACTTCGTTGCTGTAGGCCGGCAGGCCGATGCGCGTGGCGCGCGGCAGCATGATGTACAGCAGCGTCTTGCCCCGCGACATGCCCAGCGCCCGGGCCGCCTCGATCTCGCCCTTGGGGATCGCCTGCAGGGCGCCGCGCAGGATCTCGGCGATATAGGCGGCAGTATGCAGGGTCATGGTCAGCACCGTGCACCAGAACGGATCGCGCAGGTACGGCCACAGCGAACTGTTGCGCACTGCGTCGAACTGGGCCAGGCCGTAGTAGACCAGGAACAGCTGCACCAGCAGCGGTGTGCCGCGGAAGAAGAAGATGTAGCCGTAGGGCAGGGCGCGCACGTACCAGTGCCGCGAAGAGCGCGCCACACCCAGCGGAATGGCCAGGATCAGGCCGGCGATGACGGCGATGGCCACCAGCTCCAGGGTCAGGGTCGCGCCCTGGGCCAGGCGTGGCAGCCACTTGATGATGACTTCCCAGTTCATTTACTCGGCCCTCATGAAGCCGCGAGCGGCGCGCTTTTCCAGGAAGTGCATGCCGATCATCGCGATGATGGTCAGGCCCAGGTAGATGCAGGCGGCGACCGCGTAGAAGGTGAACGGCTCCTTGCTCACGGTCACGCCGATCTGCGCGTGGCGCATGATTTCTTCAAGGCCGATCACCGACACCAGCGCGGTGTCCTTCATCAGGATCATGAACAGGTTGCCCAGGCCCGGCAGGGCGATGCGCCACATCTGCGGGAGGATGATCCGCGAGAGGATGCGACCCTTGGACAGGCCCAGTGCCAGGCCCGCTTCACGGTGTCCCTTGGGGATGGCCAGGATCGCGCCGCGGAACACTTCCGTGGCGTAGGCGCCGAAGCACAGGCCGAGGGCGATCACCCCGGCGGTGAAGGCGCTGAGCTCCAGGCCCGGCATGTTCAGCAGCTCGCCCAGGCTGTTCATCAGTCCGACGGTGCCGAAGTAGATGAGCAGCACCCAGAGCAGTTCGGGTACGCCGCGCACCAGTGTGGAATAAGTGCCGCCAAGCCATTGCAAGGGCTTGACCGGCGAGGTCTTGGCCAGGGCGCCGAGCAGGCCCAGGACCAGCCCCAGCAGCAAGGCGCAGAGCGCCAGTTTTACGGTCATCAGGGTACCGGCCATCATGGCCGGGCCGAATCCGTGCAGGTCGATATTCATGGGTAAGTTTGTTCAAGGGACAGGCATCGCCAGGGCGGCGATGCCTGTCGGGGCGAATCAATAGATGCTGAACGGGAAGTACTTGTCGTTGATCTTCTTGTAGGTGCCGTCGGCGACAATTTCCTTCAGTGCGGCGTTGAGCTTGTTGCGCAGCTCATTGTCGCCTTTGCGCACGGCAATGCCGACCTTATCGCTTTCGTTCACCGGGTCGCCTTTGAACTCGTAGTTCTTGCCGGCTTCGGATTTCAGCCAGTCGTAGTTGGCGTACTTGTCGGCGAGGATGGCATCGACGCGGCCGGAGGTGAGGTCGAGGTAGGCATTTTCCTGGCCATCATACAGGTTGACCTTGAACTCACCGTCCATGCCGCCGTTATCGTCCAGCCAGGTAGCCGCCTGGGTGGCGCGCTGGGTGCCGATGGTCTTGCCCTTGAGCGAAGCGCGGTCGGTCTTGAAGTCGACGTTTTTCGGTGCGATGAACTGCTGCTTGTTCGAGTAGTAGGGGTCGGTGAAGTCGACGGCCTGCTTGCGTTCGTCGGTGATCGACAGCGAGGAGATGATGAAGTCGGACTTCTTGGCGTTCAGCGCCGGGATGATGCCGTCCCAGTCGGAGACGGCCACTTCGCATTCGACCTTCATCTTGGCGCACAGGGCGTCACCGATATCCTTGTCGAAGCCGACCACCTGGCCGCTGGCATCCTTGTTGTTGAAGGGCGGGTAGGCCGCCTCGATGCCCATTTTCAGTTTCTCGGCTGCCATGGCATTGGCCGAGAACACCAGGGTGGCGGCAGCGGCCAGGAGGAATTTCTTGTAGGTCTGCATTCGTGTTGCTCCGTTAGCGGTGGCTGGACATGAATTGCTTGCAACGCGCCGAGGTCGGGTTCTCGAAGACCTGCTGCGGCGATCCCTGCTCTTCGACCAGGCCCTGGTGCAGGAAGACCACTTCACTGGACACCTGGCGGGCAAAGTTCATCTCGTGCGTCACCAGCAGCATGGTACGGCCTTCTTCGGCCAATGCGCGGATGACGTTAAGCACTTCCTGGACCATTTCCGGATCGAGCGCCGAGGTCGGCTCGTCGAACAGGATGACCTTGGGCTTCATGGCCAGGGTACGGGCGATGGCGGCACGCTGTTGCTGGCCACCGGAAAGCTGGGCGGGGTAGCTGTGGCGCTTGTCGAAGATGCCGACCTTGTTCAGCAGCGCCTCGGCGTGCTCGGTGGCCTCGGCCTTGCTCTGGCCGAGCACGCGGCGCGGCGCCTCGATGATGTTGTCGAGGATCGACATGTGCGGCCACAGGTTGAAATTCTGGAAGACGAAGCCGATCTCGCTGCGCAGGCGGTTGATCTGGCGGTTGTCGGCGGCGATCAGGTCGCCGTTTTTCTGCGCCTTGAGCTTGAGGGACTCGCCGGCGACGATGATTTCGCCCTGGTGCGGGTTCTCCAGCAGGTTGATGCAGCGCAGCAGGGTGGACTTGCCAGAGCCGGATGAGCCGAGGATGGAGATCACGTCACCGTCGCGCGCGGTCAGCGAAATGCCCTTGAGAATTTCCTGCTCGCCATAGCGTTTGTGCAGGTTGCGGATTTCCAGCGCGGGCGTGGCCTGGGCCATGTGCGGTCCTCATGTGTTCGGGTGCGTTCCCAGCTGTTGGCGGCCTTCCTGGCGAGCGCCACGCTAGCATAGCGGCGCAACGGCGGCCAACCGGGTCGCGGGGGGCTCGGGTCGCTGGTGGGACAGTTTGTCGCATCGCTGCAGTGGACTGTCGCCAGGATATCCGCATTGGCGTTCTGCCCAGCACCGGAGCTTTGATGAAAAAAGGCGCGATGGTGCCAGCTTTGTTCCTATCTGGGAAGCCGTTTTTGGCCGGGTGGCACTGTGTCGCGGGTTATGCGGGTTCGAGGTTGCGCCTTGAGGTTGCGCTTTGCCGTGTCCTGAATTTGTGCCCAGGTGTTACCGAGGGGCACCTTTGGTGCGTTTGTAAGTGGGTATTTCAGTAATCCCAACTTGGCATGGGGATTTGACGACCTTTCGGTCAAAGCTTGGCACAATGCCCTGCAAGCCGCGTCGTTCTTGGTTACAGAAACATTTCAGACGAAAGCCATTCTCAGCTGGCCCGCTTATTGCCATCCCGAAACCACTGAATGCAGCGACGCCCACTCACACCCCGGCGCGCTGGCCAGTCATTCGTGTAGTCCACCTCCTTACAAAGGTAGTTTTATGAGCGGTAACAATTCCAATGACCTCGCTCAGGGGCTCAAGCAACGGCATGTGACCATGCTGTCGATTGCCGGCGTGATCGGCGCCGGCCTGTTCGTCGGCTCCGGCCATGCCATCGCTGCCGCCGGCCCTGCCGTGCTGTTGGCCTACGCCGCCGCCGGTACCCTGGTGGTGCTGGTAATGCGCATGCTCGGCGAAATGGCGGTCGCCTCGCCTGACACCGGTTCCTTCTCCACCTACGCCGATCGCGCCATCGGGCGCTGGGCCGGTTTCACCATCGGTTGGCTGTACTGGTGGTTCTGGGTCCTGGTGATCCCGCTGGAAGCCAACGCCGCCGCCGCTATCCTGCATGCCTGGTTCCCGTCGGTGGACCTGTGGGCGTTCTCCCTGATCATTACCCTGGCGCTGACCGTCACCAACCTGTTCAGCGTGAAGAACTACGGTGAGTTCGAGTTCTGGTTCGCCCTGCTCAAGGTGCTGGCGATCATCGGCTTCATCGTCGTCGGTTGCGCGGCCATGTTCGGCATGGTGCCGAGCAGCCAGGTCAGCGGCATCAGCCACCTGTTCGATACCCAGGGCTTCATGCCCAACGGCCTGGGCGCGGTGCTGGCCGCGATGCTGACCACCATGTTCTCGTTCATGGGTACCGAGATCGTTACCATCGCCGCCGCCGAGTCGAAAGACCCGGGTCGCCAGATCAGCAAGGCCACCAACTCGGTGATCTGGCGTATCTGCCTGTTCTACCTGGTGTCGATCTTCCTGGTCGTGGCCATGGTGCCTTGGAACGATCCGACCCTCGCCGAGAAAGGTTCCTACCAGACCGTCCTCAGCCTGATCGGCGTGCCGAATGCCAAGCTGATCGTCGACATCGTCGTGCTGATCGCCGTGACCAGCTGCCTGAACTCGGCGCTGTACACCTCTTCGCGCATGCTGTTCTCCCTGAGCAAGCGTGGCGACGCCCCGGCCATCGCCCAGCGCACCACCAAGGCGGGCACCCCGCACTGGGCCGTGCTGCTCTCCACCGCCGCGGCCTTCCTGTGCGTGTTCGCCAACTTCCTGGCCCCGGCCGCGGTGTTCGAGTTCCTGCTGGCCAGCTCCGGCGCCATCGCCCTGCTGGTGTACCTGGTGATCGCCGTGTCGCAACTGCGCATGCGTGCCCAGCGTGAAGCCAAGGGCGAGAAGATCTCGTTCAAGATGTGGATGTTCCCGGGCCTGACCTGGGCGACCATCGCCTTCATCATTGCCATCCTGGTGGTGATGGCGCTGCGTGAGGATCACCGTGCCGAGATCATCGCCACGGCCATCCTGAGCATTGGTGTGGTGGCGGCTGGCCTGCTGCTGCACCGCAAGCGTGGCGCTGCTGCGCGGGTGGCGCTGGATAGCTGATCCGCTGGTGTGAAATGCAAAGGCCGCGTCCTGTGAGGGGCGCGGCCTTTTTGTTTGCCTGTGAGGCCCGCTCCCACAAGGATCGCACAAGCCTGAAAGGCGATAGGGAATCTGTGGGGGCGGGTTTACCCGCGAAGAGGCCGGCGCAAGTTGAGCGTCACTATCAGCCGAACTGCTTCTGCTGTTGCTGCTGCCTGGCCACGACCTCCGAGGCGGTGACATAGGCGTCCTGGAACTCGTCGCTCTCCAGCCAGGCCATGGTCGCATCCTCGTCGATGCCGTCGAGCCACGCGCGGTAGGCGGTGAACACCAGGACGATGTAGTCGGTGGCGTGTTCTTCCTTGTGGCCCTTGAGCACCAGCGCCAGCAGTGGGTCGACCAGGAATACCGAGATCATCGGCACCAGGCCGCCTTCCTGGGCTTCCTTCATTTTCACGAACAGGCTGTCGTAGCTGCCCGACTCCATGGCCTTGTTGAACACCTGCTCGACGCTGGCGCTGTCGCCGGCACTGGCCTTGACTGCCTGGCCGCTGCGCACCATGCGGTTCTGCTTGGCCTTGGTGGCGGCGCGCTTGGCGCGTTTCTGTTGTTTGGTGTTGGTGGCCATGGGGGCGGATCCTTGGACGACTGGTAAAGGCGCGTATTGAAGCGTAGTTGCCAGGGAAACCCAAGCAGGTATTCGAGATCGCCGGGGCGCTCTGCGCCCCTTTCGCGACATAAGGCCCGCAAAGCGGGCCCAGGATCTCAGAGGGTCTTGTTCGGCCCGATCATCCGCGCCAGGCCAAGGTTCTTCAGCGCCAGTTGCAGCGAGCTGTGGATAACCTGCGGGTTGTCATGGCTCATGGCGTCGGCCAGCAGTTCCCTGGCCTTGCTCAGGTTGATCTGGCGCAGCATCCACTTCACCTTCGGCAGGTTGGTGGCGTTCATCGACAGGCTGTCGAAGCCCATGGCCATCAGCAGGATCGCCGCGGCCGGGTCGCCGGCCATCTCACCGCAGATGCTCACCGGCTTGCCTTCCTCGTGGGCGACGCTGACCACGGTCTGCAACGCCTGCAGCACCGCCGGGTGCAGGTAGTCGTACAGGTCAGCGACCCGCGGGTTGTTGCGGTCGACCGCCAGCAGGTACTGGGTCAGGTCGTTGGAGCCGACCGAGAGGAAGTCGACCTGGCGCGCCAGCTCGCGGGTCTGGTACACGGCGGCGGGAATTTCCACCATCACCCCCACCGGCGGCATCGGCACGTCGGTGCCTTCGTCGCGCACCTCGCCCCAGGCGCGGTGGATCAGGTGCTGGGCTTCTTCCAGTTCGTGGATGCCGGAAATCATCGGCAGCAGGATGCGCAGGTTGTTCAGGCCCTCGCTGGCCTTGAGCATGGCGCGGGTCTGCACCAGGAAGATTTCCGGGTGATCGAGAGTGACGCGGATGCCGCGCCAACCGAGGAACGGGTTCTCTTCCTTGATCGGGAAGTACGACAGCGACTTGTCGCCGCCGATGTCGAGGCTGCGCATGGTTACCGGCAGCGGGTGGAACGCCTGCAGCTGCTCGCGGTAGATCGCCAGCTGTTCCTTCTCGCTGGGGAAGCGCTGGTTGATCATGAACGGCACTTCGGTGCGGTACAGGCCGACGCCTTCGGCGCCGCGCTGCTGGGCGCGGGCCACGTCGGCGAGCAGGCCGGTGTTGACCCACAGCGGCATGCGATGGCCGTCCGGGGTGATGCACGGCAGTTCGCGCAGGGCGTCGAGGCCCTTGGCCAGTTCGCGCTCCTCCTCGACCACATCGCTGTATTGCTTGCGCAGCACTTCACCCGGGTTGGTGAACACCTCGCCCTTGTAGCCGTCGACGATCATCTCGATGCCGTCGGCCTTCGAATACGGCAGGTCGACCACACCCATGACGGTGGGGATACCCATCGCCCGGGCGAGGATCGCCACGTGGGAGTTGCCCGAGCCGAGTACCGAGACCAGGCCCACCAGCTTGCCTTCCGGCACCTCGCCGAGCATGGCGGGGGTCAGCTCCTCGCTGACCAGGATGGTGTTGTCCTCATAGACCAGCGACTGCGAGCGGGCCTCCTGGAGATACGCCAGCAGGCGCCGGCCCAGGTCCTTGACGTCCGAGGCACGCTCGCGCAGGTAGTCGTCGTCCATCAGCTCGAAGCGGTTGACGTGCTCGCCGACCACCTGGCGCAGGGCACCCTGGGCCCACTGGCCGGTCTTGATGACCTCGACCACCTCGCCACCGAGGGCGGCGTCCTCGAGCATCATCAGGTAGACGTCGAACAACGCGCGCTCTTCGGGGCGCAGCTGGGTGGCGAGCTTGGCCGACAGCTTGCGCATGTCCTCGCGCACGCCTTCGAGGGCGTTGTTGAACAGCTTGAGTTCGGTGTCTATGTCTTCGACGGTGCGATCCGGCACCACCTCGAGGTCGGCGGGCGGCAGCATCACCACCGAGCGGCCGACGGCAGCGCCCGGGGAGCCCGGCACGCCGACGAAGCGGGCTTCCTGGATACCCTTGCCCTGGCGGCCCAGGCCGCGGATCGAGCCAGTGGCCTCGGCGTGGGCGATAACCCCGGCGAGCTGGGCGCTCATGGTGACCAGGAAAGCTTCTTCGCCCTCGTCGAACTGGCGGCGCTCCTTCTGCTGGATGACCAGTACCCCCACCACGCGGCGGTGGTGGATGATCGGCGCACCGAGGAAGGAGGCGAATTTTTCTTCGCCGGTCTCGGCGAAGTAGCGGTAGCGGGGGTGGTCGGCGGCGTTCTCGAGGTTCAACGGCTCCTCGCGGGTGCCGACCAGGCCGACCAGGCCCTCGTTGGGGGCCATGCTGACCTTGCCGATGGAGCGCTTGTTCAGGCCCTCGGAGGCCATCAGCACGAAGCGGTTGCTGTCCGGGTCGAGCAGGTAGACCGAGCAGACCTGGCTGCCCATCGCCTCCTTGACGCGCAAGACAATGATACCCAACGCCGTCTTGAGATCTTTGGCGGAGTTCACTTCCTGGACGATCTTGCGCAGCGTATTGAGCATGGCTCGGGGTCGGACTCCGTCGTCAGTCGCGCGTCAGCAGGCGCGGGGCTAGCTCTTTCAGGGCGCGGCGGTAGACCTCGCGCTTGAATGTCACCACCTGGCCCAGCGGATACCAGTAGCTGACCCAGCGCCAGCCATCGAATTCCGGTTTGCCGGTGAGGTCCATGCGCACCCGTTGCTCATTGCTCACCAGGCGCAGCAGGAACCACTTCTGTTTCTGGCCGATGCACAGCGGCTGGCTGTGGGTGCGCACCAGGCGCTGGGGTAAACGATAACGCAACCAGCCACGGGTGCAGGCAAGAATTTCCACGTCCTGGCGTTCCAGGCCCACTTCTTCGTTCAGCTCGCGGTACAGGGCATCTTCCGGCGTCTCGTCAGGGTTGATGCCACCCTGGGGAAACTGCCAGGCATCCTGGTTGATCCGCCGAGCCCATAGCACCTGCCCGGCATCATTCGTGAGAATGATCCCGACATTGGGGCGAAAACCATCCGGGTCGATCACGGCAGCAACCTCGCAAACGCATGTCACCGCATTGTTCCACAAAGCCTGAGCGCGCAGCAACGCGCCCGCCAAGCTTATGTGCAGCGAGGTGAAAACTCCGTATTGTGCGGGGCTCTTCCGTGGCTGATGCGAGTGACCGCGATGCGCCTGGCTTTATTCGACCTGGACAATACCCTCCTCGGTGGTGACAGCGACCACGCCTGGGGTGACTACCTGTGCGAGCGGGGCATTCTCGACCCGGTCGCCTACAAGCAACGCAACGACGCCTTCTACCAGGACTACCTCAACGGCACCCTGGACATGCAGGCCTACCTGGCCTTCTCCATGGAAATCCTCGCGGCCAGCGAACCTGCGCAGCTGGAGCAGTGGCACCGCGAGTTCATGCGTGACTGCATCGAGCCGATCATCCTGCCCAGGGCCGAAGCCCTGTTGCGCCAGCACCGCGAGGCCGGCGACCAGCTGGTGATCATCACCGCCACCAACCGCTTCGTCACAGCGCCCATTGCCCGCCGCCTGGGTGTGCGTACCTTGCTGGCGACCGAGTGCGAGGTGCGCGATGGTCGCTATACCGGGCGTAGCACCGATATACCCTGTTTCCGTGAAGGCAAGGTGACGCGGCTTGCGCGCTGGATGCTGGAGAACGGGTTCGATCTGGAAGGCAGCTACTTCTACAGCGACTCGCTGAACGATGTGCCGTTGCTGGAGGTGGTGGCGAACCCGGTGGCGGTGGATCCGGATCCGAGGCTGCGGGTCGAGGCCGAGCGGCGGGGGTGGCAGGTTATTTCGTTGCGCGATTGAGGGCGCGGGGCCGCTTTGCGGCCCTTTCGCGGCACGAGGCCGCTCCTACAGGGGGCTGTGATTGCTTGTAGGAGCGGCCTTGTGCCGCGAGGGAGGGCGGAGCCCTCCTGCTGTCTCAGATCGGCTTGGCGCCCATCAAGCCGGCAATGGACAGGAAGCAGACGCCACTGAACACCGCCAATGCCAAGGTGAACTTCAAACCCACGGTTTCAGCCTTGCGCAGCCGGTTCAGGCGTACCACCAGCCACCACACGGCAAGCGCGCCAAGCGTATAGATGACGCTGGACGCCAGTACCCAGGTCTGCCCCAGCGGCCAGCCGACCAGGTGCACCAGCCACCAGCCGGTGAACGGCATGCTCACCAGGCACAGCCCCATCAGCAGCCAGACGAACACCAGCGGTCGGCGCAACAGTTTGCCGTAGGCCTCGGCATCGCCCTGGCGGCGGGCGCGGACAGTCCAGGTCGCGAGGCCCAGTGCGCCCAGCAGCAACAGGGCAGTGGCGAGGATGTGCAGGGTCTTGAGGGTGGTCAGGTGTTCCATGTCTTCATCGTCCTTCAGCAGGGTAATTCGCGCCCGTCTCTTCGCGGGTAAACCCGCTCCCACAGGTGACGCGCCAACCTTGTGGGAGCGGGTTTACCCGCGAAGGACCATACGCCCAGCTTAGTCAGTTAACCCAAGAACAGCCGGTAAGCCGGGTTCTCGGTCTCGTCCCAGTACGGATAGCCGATCTTGGCCAGCGCCGCCGGCACCAGGTGGCGCTCGTCCTCCGGTACCTGCAGGCCCGCGACCACCCGGCCATCGGCGGCGCCGTGGTTGCGGTAGTGGAACATCGAGATGTTCCAGCGCCCACCCAGCTTGTTGAGGAAGTTGAACAGCGCACCCGGCCGCTCGGGGAACTCGAAGCGCAGCACCATCTCGTCGCTGGCTCCGGCCGAGTGGCCGCCGACCATGTGGCGGATGTGCAGCTTGGCCAGCTCGTTGTCGGTCAGGTCGGTAACCGGGAAGCCTTGCTCGATCAACTGCTGGACCAACACCGCGCGCGGGTCGGTTTCCGGGTGGGTCTGCACGCCGACGAAGATATGCGCCTCGTCCGAGGTGTGCTTGCGGTAGTTGAATTCGGTGATCTGGCGCTTGCCGATGGCTTCGCAGAAGGCCTTGAAGCTGCCCGGACGCTCCGGGATGGTCACGGCGATGATCGCCTCGCGCTTCTCGCCCAGTTCAGCGCGCTCGGCCACATGGCGCAGGCGGTCGAAATTGACGTTGGCGCCCGAGTCGATGGCCACCAGGGTCTGCCCGGCGACGCCCTTGAGCTCGACGTACTTCTTGATGCCGGCTACGCCCAGCGCGCCGGCAGGTTCGGTGATCGAGCGGGTATCGTCGTAGATATCCTTGATCGCTGCGCAGATTTCGTCGGTGCTGACGGTGATCACCTCGTCCACATGGTGACGGCAGATGTCGAAGGTATGCTGGCCGATCTGCGCCACCGCCACGCCATCGGCGAACAGCCCGACCTGTGGCAGCACCACGCGCTCACCCGCGGCCATGGCCGCCTGCAGGCAGTTGGAGTCGTCCGGCTCGACGCCGATCACCTTGATCTCGGGGCGCAGGTATTTCACGTACGCGGCGATGCCAGCGATCAGCCCGCCGCCGCCGACCGGCACGAAGATCGCATCCAGCTGGCCCGGGTGCTGGCGCAGGATTTCCATGGCCACCGTGCCTTGCCCGGCGATGGTGTGCGGATCGTCGTAGGGGTGGATGTAGACGAAGCCCTTCTCCTCCACCAGCTTCAGCGAGTAGGCCAGCGCCTCGGGGAAGGTGTCACCGTGCAGCACCACCTTGCCGCCCCGGGACCGCACGCCTTCGATCTTGATCTCCGGGGTGGTCTTGGGCATGACGATGGTCGCCTTGATCCCCAGCTCCCGCGCCGCCAGGGCCAGGCCCTGGGCGTGGTTGCCGGCCGAAGCGGTGACCACGCCGCGGGCCAGTTCCTCGGCGCTCAGTTGCGCCAGCTTGTTGTAGGCCCCGCGGATCTTGAACGAGAACACCGGCTGCAGGTCCTCGCGCTTGAGCAGCACCGTGTTGCCCAGGCGCTTGCTCAACTGCCCGGCGCTGTGCAGCGGGGTTTCGACGGCAACGTCGTAGACGCGCGAGGTGAGGATCTTCTTGACGTACTGTTCGAGCATCGGAAAGCATCACTGGGCCGCGGGACAAGGGCTGGGAGTCTACCCCAGCGTCACGTCGGGCGACCACAGCAAAGCCGCGGGAGCCGTTATACTAGGCAACTTTGAAATCCGCCCAGCCCCTCCCGGAGCCCGCATGACCCAGGACCAACTCAAACAGGCCGTCGCCCAGGCCGCCGTCGATCTCATCCTGCCGAAACTGGATGAGAAAAGCGTCGTCGGCGTCGGTACCGGTTCGACCGCCAACTTCTTCATCGACGCCCTGGCCCAGCACAAGACCGCCTTCGACGGCGCCGTCGCCAGCTCCGAGGCCACCGCCCAGCGCCTGAAGGGGCATGGTATCCCGGTCTACGAGCTGAACAGCGTCAGCGAGCTGGAGTTCTACGTCGACGGCGCCGACGAGAGCGACGCCCACCTCAACCTGATCAAGGGCGGCGGCGCGGCCCTGACCCGCGAGAAGATCGTCGCGGCGGTGGCCAAGACCTTCATCTGCATCGCCGACGCCAGCAAGCTGGTGCCGGTACTGGGCGCCTTCCCGCTGCCGGTCGAGGTGATTCCGATGGCCCGCAGCCATGTCGCGCGCCAGCTGGTCAAGCTGGGCGGCGACCCGGTCTACCGTGAAGGCGTGGTGACCGACAACGGCAACGTCATCCTGGATGTGCACAACCTGCAGATCACCAACCCGGTGGAGCTGGAGAGCCAGATCAACGCCATCGTCGGCGTGGTCACCAATGGCCTGTTCGCGGCGCGTCCGGCGGATGTGCTGCTGCTGGGGACCGCTGAAGGCGTGAAAACCCTCAAGGCCGAGTAAACAAGCCTTGCGCGATCCTTGTAGGAGCGGCCTTGTGCCGCGAAAGGGCTGCGTAGCAGCCCCAGATTTCAGCGTTGAACAAAGATTGCCGGGGCCGCCTTGCGGCCCTTTCGCGGCACAAGGCCGCTCCTACAGGGGTAGACGTAAACGCGATAGCGCCAGCCCAGGCAATCAATCAGCCGGCTGCTTGAACACATAGAACAGGTTCGGCTCGCTGACCAGGTAGATGGTCCCGGCATCGTCCATCGCAATCCCCTCCGCCTGCGGCACGGTCTGTTTCAAGCCCTGGAATCCCTTGCGCAGTGACAGCGTGCTCAGTGGCCGGCCCTTCACATCCAGCTCCAGCACCAGCCGTGACTCGTCCGAAAGCGCCAGCAGGTGCCCGCTGCGCTCATCGAACTGCAGGCTCGACAAGTCCCTCACGAACAGCCGCCGGTCACGCTTGCGATCCTGCACCACATGCACGGCATAGGGTTTGTCGGGGTTGTCATGGGGAAAACCATGCACCTCGTAGATCATCATCGGGTCCCGTTCCTTGGCCACGAACAGGCGCTTGCCCGCCGAGTCGTAGGCCAGCCCCTCGAAACCCTTGTTGCCATTGAGGCCGATGCCCAGGGACAGCTGCTCGGCATCGCTGGCGTCGAGGAACAGGGTGTCATCGTCAAGACGCACGCGAATCAGCCGCTGCTGGCGCTCGTCGGTGATCACGTAGCTGTTGGGCCCTACATACTCCACCGCCTCGGGGTCGCCGAAGCCGGTCAGTGGAACACGGCGCAGGATGCGGCCGTCCAGCGACAGCTCGATCAGCTCCGAGCGGGCATTGGTGACGGTGAACAGGCTCTTGCGGTCGGGATCGTAGGTCAGCGCCGAGATGTCATCGTCCAGCCCGACGATGGGCTGCGCTTCGATCGCCACCTGGTAGCGATCCAGGCCGATGCTCTGCTCGGCCGGCTGCCACCAGGTCTTGAGGTTGAACCAGCCGCGCTCGAACAGGCGGAACTCATGCCCGGCGGCGCCCAGGACGAGCAGGGCAACAAGCACGATGAAGGCTAAGATCAGGCGAAGGTGGCGGCGCATGCGGTCGGACTCGGCGAAAGGAGCACGTATCTAACCACTATCAACTGAAGCAAAGCTTAATGCCACCATCAGAAATATCTGATCGATCAGTGCTTTTTGAAGCGATAGAACAGGTTGGGCTCGCTGACGACGTACAGGTTGCCCTGGTCATCCATTGCCACCCCTTCTGCCCGGGGAATGGTGTCAGCCAGGCCATTAAAGCCGCCCAGCAAGGTCATGAAACTGACCTGCTCACCCTTCTCGTCCAGCTCGAGCAGCATGTTGGAGTCCGCCGACAAAGCCAGCAGGTGCCCGGTGCGTGGGTCGATGCCCAGCGCGGACAGGTTGCGCAGGTCCAGTTCATCACTGGGCAGCGGTTGCTTGTCGCCCTTGAGCGGGCCGTGGCCATCGGTGCTCCAGATGAACATCTTCGGTGGCCGCTCGGCACCAATGATCAGTCGCTGCCGGATCAGGTCCCAGGCAATGGCCTCGAAGCCCTTGTTGCCATCCTCCGTATCGCCCAGGTCGTAGGGCTGGTAGTCGGCGCGGTTCAGCGATGTCGTGGCGGCATCCACCTTGACCAGTGTCAGATCATGGTTGCGCTCGTCGACAATGGCGATCTGGCCGTTCTCGAGTACCGCCACGCCTTCCGGATTGGACCAACCCACCAGCGGGATCTTGCGCAGCACGTCACCGTCGAGGTTGAGTTCGACCAGGAACGGGTGCTTGCCCATGACCGCGAACAAGGTACGGGTGTGCGGATTGAACGCCAGGTCCGACGCCTCGTCACGCTCCATCCCCGGCAACGGTTTGGCATCGATGTCGGCCACGTAATCCGGCAGCCAGATGCTTTCCTGGCGCTCGGTCTGGCTTTCGAAGCCTTCCTTTATCCACAGCAGGCCACGGTCATCCCAGTGCATGGCTACCACCAGGCCATAGGCGATGATCGCCAGCGCAAGCAGCCACAGCGACCAGCGGGTGATCAGGCGTCGCTTTGGCGGAAGGGATGCGCTGGAAGGATTGGTCATCGAATGGAGATCCTGAAAGTAGGCGGCAGCGTGGTCGCCACTGTCGGCAAATGAAGGTTAATAGACGAATTATCCGGATCAATTGTGAAAAAAACGACAAATCCCACCGGCACAAGCAGCGACGACGGCATTGCACCGTCGTCGCCCGGAGTCAAAGCACCCGGCCTTCGAACCGGCTTGCACCGGGAAGTTCCAGCACCAGCTCATCGCCGACATTGAACGGCCCCACGCCCGCCGGGGTGCCAGTGAGGATGACATCGCCTGCCTGCAGGGAGAAGTGCGCCGCGATGTGCTGGATCATCGGCACGATCGGGTTGAGCATCAGCGCGCTGTTGCCGTCCTGGCGCACCTCGCCGTTGATGCTCAGGCGGATGCCGATATCGGTCAGGTCCTCGAAGGTATCGGCTGACACGAACGGCGGCAGCACGCAGGCACCATCGAAGCACTTGGCCAGTTCCCAGGGCAGGCCCTTTTCCTTCAGCTTCGCCTGCACATCGCGCAGAGTGAGGTCCAGCGCCGGGGCAAAGCCGGAGATGGCGTCGAGCACCTCTTCCTCGGAAGGGTGGGTGGACAGGGGCTTGCCCAGCAGCACGGCAATCTCCGCCTCGTAATGTACCGAGCCACGCTCGGTCGGAATCTTGAAGCCGCCTTCCAGGGGCACCACGCAGCTGCCGGGCTTGATGAACAGCAGCGGCTCGCTGGGGATGGGGTTGTCCAGTTCCTTGGCATGCTCGGCGTAGTTGCGGCCGATGCATACCACCTTGCCCAGCGGGAAGTGGATGCGCGTGCCGTCTACGTACTGGTGCTGGTAACTCATGGCCGACTCCTGTGAATACTGCTTTTTATTCGGGAGCGAAGATCTTACCCGGATTCATGATGCCGTTCGGGTCGAACACCGCCTTGATCGCCCTCATGCAGGCGATTTCCTCCGGAGAGCGGCTGTAGCCCAGGTAGTCGCGCTTGGTCATGCCCACGCCATGCTCGGCGGAGATCGAGCCGTTGTAGCGTTCGACGATCTCGAACACCCACTTGTTGACCTTGGCGCAGGAGGCGAAGAAGTCGTCCTTGGTCATGTGGTCGGGCTTGAGGATGTTCAGGTGCAGGTTGCCGTCGCCGATGTGGCCATACCAGACCACTTCGTAGTCCGGGTAGTGCTCGCCGACGGTGGCGTCGATATCGCGCAGGAACGCCGGCACCTTCGATACGGTGACCGAGATGTCGTTCTTGTAAGGCGTCCAGTGGGAGATGGTCTCGGACAGGTACTCGCGCAGCTTCCACAGGTTCTTCAGCTGGGTCTCGCTCTGGCTCATCACCCCGTCCAGTACCCAGCCCTGCTCGACGCAGTGCTCGAAGGTGGCCAGGGCTTCGTTGGCCACCTCCTCGGTGCTGGCTTCGAACTCCAGCAGCGCATAGAACGGGCAGTCGGTCTCGAACGGTGCGGGCACATCGCCCCGGGCGAGGATCCTGGCCAGGCCCTTGTCGGAGAAGAACTCGAAGGCCGTCAGGTCAAGCTTGCCCTGGAAGGCGTGCAGCACCGGCATGATCGCGTCGAAATCGGGCGTGCCCAGCACCATGGCAGTGAGGTTGCGCGGCGCGCGGTCCAGGCGCATGGTCGCCTCGACCACGAAGCCCAGGGTGCCTTCGGCGCCGATGAACAGCTGGCGCAGGTCGTAGCCGGTGGCGTTCTTGATCAGGTCCTTGTTCAGCTCGAGCAGTTCGCCCTTGCCGGTGACCACCTTCAGCCCGGCCACCCAGTTGCGGGTCATGCCGTAGCGAATCACCTTGATCCCGCCGGCGTTGGTACCGATATTGCCGCCGATCTGGCTGGAGCCGCTCGAGGCGAAGTCCACCGGGTAGTAGAGCCCCTGGTCCTCGGCGAACTGTTGCAACTGGCGGGTGACGACCCCCGGCTGGCAGACCACGGTACGGTCGAATTCGTTGAAGGCGAGGATCTGGTTCATGTAGTCGAAGGCCACCACCACCTCGCCATGGGCGGCCACGGCGGCGCCCGACAGCCCGGTACGCCCGCCCGACGGCACCAGGGCGACCTTGTGCCGGTTGGCCCAGCGCACGATGGCCTGCACCTGCTCGACGGACTTGGGGAAGACGATGGCGCTCGGCGCCGGCGGGTAGTGCTTGGTCCAGTCCTTGCCGTAGGCCTCGAGCGAGGCCGGGTCGGTGAGGACCTTGCCAGGGTCGACCAGGGTCATCAGCTCATCAATTACCACGGACTGGGTCATCGCCGGAACTCTCGACTTATTCATAGTCACCCTGAGCACGCTTCACCTGTCGGGATAAGCTCAGGTTGTGTCGCGTATGCTAGCATAGCCCTCCCGCCGTTCGTGCTAAGGCCGACGCCGCGCCGCTCCACTCTCCTCGCCATTTTTCTCCGGGATACAGGTTTACGCAGATGAGCAAGACTTCTCTCGACAAGAGCAAGATCAGGTTCCTTCTTCTTGAAGGTGTGCACCAGAACGCGGTCGATACCCTCAAGGCCGCCGGCTACACCAACATCGAATACCTCACTGGTTCGCTGCCGGAAGCCGAGCTGAAGGAAAAGATCGCTGATGCCCACTTCATCGGCATCCGTTCGCGCACCCAACTGACCGAAGAGATCTTCGACTGCGCGAAGAAACTGGTCGCGGTCGGCTGCTTCTGCATCGGCACCAACCAGGTTGACCTGGCAGCGGCCCGCGAGCGCGGTATCGCCGTGTTCAACGCCCCCTACTCGAACACCCGTTCGGTGGCCGAGCTGGTGCTGGCCGAAGCCATCCTGCTGCTACGCGGCATCCCCGAGAAGAACGCTTCCTGCCACCGTGGCGGCTGGATCAAGAGCGCGGCCAACTCCTTCGAGATCCGTGGCAAGAAACTGGGCATCGTCGGCTACGGCTCGATCGGCACCCAGCTGTCGGTCCTGGCCGAGAGCCTGGGCATGCAGGTGTACTTCTTCGACCCGCTGACCAAGCTGCCGCTGGGCAACGCGGTACAGGTCACCAGCCTGCACGAGCTGCTGGGCCTGGCCGACATCGTCTCGCTGCACGTGCCTGAGCTGCCGTCCACCCAGTGGATGATCGGCGAGAAGGAAATCCGCGCGATGAAGAAGGGCTCGATCCTGATCAACGCCGCCCGTGGCACCGTGGTCGAGCTGGACCACCTGGCCGCCGCGATCAAGGACAAGCACCTGATCGGCGCCGCCATCGACGTGTTCCCGGTCGAGCCGCGCTCCAACGACGAAGAGTTCGAAAGCCCGCTGCGTGGCCTGGACAACGTGATCCTGACCCCGCACATCGGTGGTTCCACCGCCGAGGCCCAGGCCAACATCGGCCTGGAAGTGGCCGAGAAGCTGGTCAAGTACAGCGACAACGGCACCTCCGTGTCGTCGGTCAACTTCCCGGAAGTGGCCCTGCCGGCCCACCCAGGCAAGCACCGCCTGCTGCACATCCACGAAAACATCCCGGGCGTGCTCAGCGAGATCAACAAAGTGTTCGCCGAGAACGCCATCAACATCTCCGGTCAGTTCCTGCAGACCAACGAGAAAGTGGGTTACGTGGTCATCGACGTCGACGCCGAGTACTCGGACCTGGCCCAGGAGAAACTGCAGCACGTGAAGGGCACCATCCGCTCGCGCGTACTGTTCTGAGTTTCACTGCGTCAAGAAAAAGGGAGGCCCTGGTGGCCTCCCTTTTTTTTATCAGCTAACGCCTGAAAACCGGATGGTCGCTACAAAAATTCACCAATACCACTATCACTCGTTTTTGCCCCCTCGCCACACAACCGTCTCACAGCCCTCCTAGCATGGCCCCATCTCTTCGATGAGGCCTTGCCATGAACAACGCCACTCCAGGCGCACAGATGAAAGTGCGCGGTATCCACAAGCGCTTCGGCGCCTTCACCGCACTCAACGACGTCTCCCTCGACATCGCCGCCGGCGAGCTGGTGTGCCTGCTCGGCCCGTCGGGCTGTGGCAAGACCACCCTGCTGCGCTGCATTGCCGGGCTCGAACGCCAGGATCGTGGCACGCTGTACATTGGCGACCGCGATATCTCCGAGCTGCCACCCCAGGCCCGCGACTACGGCATCCTGTTCCAGTCCTACGCGTTGTTCCCCAACCTCACCGTCGAAGCCAACATCGCCTACGGCCTGACCGGCAGCAATCGTGAGGCCTCGCGCCAGCGGGTCGGTGAAATGCTCGAACTGGTCGGCCTGACGGGCAGCGAAAAGAAATACCCCGGCCAGCTATCCGGCGGCCAGCAACAGCGCGTGGCCCTGGCCCGCGCCCTGGCGCCTTCGCCGTCGCTGCTGCTGCTCGACGAGCCGATGTCGGCACTGGACGCTCGCGTGCGCGAGCACCTGTGTACCGAGCTGCGCCAACTGCAGCGCCAGCTGGGCATCACCACGCTGATGGTCACCCACAACCAGGACGAGGCCATGCTGATGGCCGACCGCATTGCCGTGATGAACAACGGCCAGGTCGAGCAGTACGCCACGCCCCAGGAAATCTACGACCAGCCGGCCACGCCGTTCGTCGCCGAATTCGTCGGCCAGGGCAACTGGCTGCCGTTCCAGCGCAGCGGCGACAGCCATGCCCAGGTCGGCGGCCTGCACATGCGCCTGGCAGCCAACGCCGCAGGAGCCAGCAGCGGCCGGCTGTTCTGCCGACCCGAGGCGATCACCGTCAACCCGGTGGTACACGAGGAAAACCTGTTCCCGGCCAAGGT
The DNA here is from genome assembly GCF_024259445.1 of Pseudomonas sp. DVZ6. Taxonomy (NCBI): domain Bacteria; kingdom Pseudomonadati; phylum Pseudomonadota; class Gammaproteobacteria; order Pseudomonadales; family Pseudomonadaceae; genus Pseudomonas; species Pseudomonas sp. DVZ6. The sequence continues at coordinate 18,504 of NZ_JANCLM010000045.1, read as the reverse complement.
TCGCGAGATCACCTTCCTCGGCAACCGCTGCCGCATGAGCTTCGAGTTCAAGGCCTTCCCGGGCCATGCGTTGCTCGCGGAGCTGGCGCCGGAGGCGATGCCGCGCCTGGGTTCGCAGGACATCTGGGTGGCCCTGCCGCCGCAGAGCCTGCAGGTGTTTGCCTGAGATGGCCGCGCCGATGACCCTGCCGCTCACCTCAACCAATGCCGCACCTCGCAGTGGTGTTGCCCTGGGGGACCGTCTGTTCGTGATCGGTGGCAAGAGCCTGCTGCTGATCCTGCTGGTGCTGGCGGTGCTGATGCCGTTGCTGGCGATCTTCTGGCGCGGCTTCAGCGCTGAAGCCGGGCAGGGCGGCGGCCTGCCAGCTGCCCGTGAACTGTTCGCCAGCGAGAACTTCCATTGGCTGCTCGGCAACAGCCTGTCGGTGGCCTTCACCGTCGCCGCCATCGTCGTGCCGCTGGCCTACCTGTTCGCCTATGCCCTGCAACGCACGCTGATCCCGGCCAAGGGCCTGTGGCGCGGCATCTCATTGCTGCCGCTGCTGGCACCGTCGATGCTGCCGGCCATCGCGCTGGTCTACCTGTTCGGCAACCAGGGCCTGCTGCGCGGGCTGCTCAGCGACAATATCTACGGCTTCTGGGGCATCGTCCTCGGCGAGGTCATCTACACCTTCCCCCACGCCCTGATGATCCTGCTCTCGGCGCTGTCGCTGGCCGACGCAAGGCTGTTCGATGCGGCCTCGAGCATGGGGGCGGGGCCGACGCGGGCGTTCTTCAGCATCACCTGGCCGGCCACGCGCCAGGCGGTGTTCGCCGCGTTCTGCCTGGTGTTCACCCTGACCATCACCGACTTCGGCGTGCCGGTCGTGGTGGGTGGGGATTACCAGGTGCTGGCGCTGGAAGCCTACAAGGCCGTGGTCGGCCAGCAGCAGTTCGGTCGCGGCGCGCTGATCGGCATGGTGCTGCTGGTACCAGCGCTGCTCAGCTTCGCCGTCGATGCCTGGTTGCGTCGCCGTCAGGGCGAGGCCATGAGCGGTCGCGCCCAAGTGTTCGAGCCCAAGCCTTCCAGGCTGCGCGATGGCTGCTTCCTGGCCATCGTGCTGCTGGTGTGCGCGGCACTGTTGGCGGTGATCGGCATGGCGGTGTACTCGTCGCTGGTCAAGTTCTGGCCATACAACCTGTCGCTGTCGCTCAAGCACTACATGTTCGAGGACACCGCCGGTGGCGGCTGGCTGGCCTACCGCAACAGCGTGACCATGGCCATCGGCACCGCGCTGATCGGCAGCGTGGTGATTTTCACCGGCGCCTACCTGATGGAGAAGACCCAGGGGCAGCGCCTGCTCAACCAGCTGCTGCGCTTGCTGAGCTTCATCCCGATGGCGGTGCCTGGCCTGGTGCTGGGCCTGGGCTACGTGTTCTTCTTCAACCTCAATGGCAACCCACTGCATGTGTTCTACGGCAGCATGGCGCTGCTGGTGGTGTGCACCATCGCCCACTACCTGACCACCGCGCAGATGACCGCCACCACCGCCCTGCGCCAGCTCGACGGCGAGTTCGAGGCCGCCGCGCTGTCGCTCAAGGCGCCGCTGTACAGGCACTTCATGCGGGTCACCGTGCCGATCTGCCTGCCGGCGCTGCTGGACATCATCCGCTACCTGTTCGTCTCGGCGATGACCACCGTGTCTGCGGCGATCTTCCTGTACAGCCCCGACACCATCCTCGCCGCCGTCGCCGTGCTGAACATGGACGACGCCGGCAACGTTGGCGGTGCCGCCGCCATGTCGACCCTGATCCTGCTTACCAGCGCTGCCGCATCGTTGCTGCTGGCCGCTGCCTCACGCGGCCTGCTGCGCCGCTCCCAGGCCTGGCGCCAGCGCGCGCCAGGCCATTGACCGACTGCCCACACTGATAGGAACCGCATCATGTTCAAGCCCCTCGCACTTGCCGCTGCCGTATCCGCCGTCTTCAGCCTGCAGGCCTCGGCCGCGACCCAGCTGACTGTCTACACCGCCCTCGAGGCCGAGCAGCTCAAGAGCTACAAGCAGGCCTTCGAAAAGGCCAACCCCGACATCGAGATCAAGTGGGTGCGCGATTCCACTGGCATCATCACTGCCAAACTGCTGGCCGAGAAGGAACGTCCGCAGGCCGACGCGGTGTGGGGCCTGGCCGCTTCCAGCCTGGCCATCCTCGACCAGAACGGCATGCTCGAAGCCTATGCGCCCAAGGACCTGGGCAAGATCTCGCCCAACTACCGCGACGCCGCCAACCCGCCGGCCTGGGTGGGCATGGACGTGTGGGCCGCGACCCTCTGCTTCAACACCGTCGAGGCCGAGAAGCAGGGCCTTAGCAAGCCGGTGAGCTGGCAGGACCTGACCAAGCCTGAATACAAGGGCAAGATCGTCATGCCCAACCCGGCCTCGTCCGGCACCGGCTTCCTGGATGTGAGCGCCTGGCTGCAGACCTTTGGCGAACCGCAGGGTTGGGCCTACATGGATGCGCTGCACCAGAACATCGGCCAGTACGTTCATTCCGGCTCCAAGCCGTGCAAGCTGGCCGCCGCCGGTGAATTCCCGATCGGCATCTCGTTCGAATACCCGGCCGTGCAGCTCAAGCGCCAGGGCGCGCCGCTGGATATCGTGCTGCCCAAGGAAGGCCTGGGCTGGGAGATCGAAGCCACCGCAGTGATCAAGGGCTCGCCGAAGGCCGATGCCGCCAGGCGCCTGGCCGACTTCTCCGCCAGCCCCGCGGCCATGGAGCTGTACAAGGAGAACTTCGCCGTGCTCGCCGCGCCCGGCATCGCCAAGCCGCAGACCGAGTTGCCGGCGGACTACGAGCAGCGCCTGATCAAGAACGACTTCGCCTGGGCCTCGAAGAACCGCGACCAGATCCTCAGCGAGTGGCGCAAGCGCTATGACGGCAAGTCGGAAAAGGTCGCGCAGCAATAACGCGTCGGCCTCATTGGCGGGTAAACCCGCTCCTATGGAACAACACGTAACCTATTGATTTAGCTCGACCCTGTGGGAGCGGGTTTACCCGCGAAGAATCCAGCGCGGTGTATGGCACCGGCTGCGCCGGTGTTCGCGGGTGAACCCGCTCCCACAGGGGACAGTTCCCAGCGCGACAACGCAGCCCAAAGGGCCTGCATGGGCAATGCAGGGGGCCACAGGCATAAAAAAACCGGCGCACCAGGCGCCGGTTTTTTTATGCCGTCAGAGCCTCACAGCCCTTCGAGCATTGCCTTGTTGCGCACCGCGCCCTTGTCGGCGCTGGTGGCCAGCAGGGCGTAAGCCTTGAGTGCGGTGGTCACCTTGCGTGGACGCACCTCGGCCGGCTTCCAGCCCTTCTTGTCCTGCTCGACGCGACGCTCAGCCAGCTCTTCGTCGCTGACCAGCAGGTTGATCGAACGGTTGGGGATGTCGATCAGCACCTTGTCGCCATCGCGCACCAGGCCGATGGCGCCGCCCGCTGCCGCTTCCGGCGAGGCGTGGCCGATCGACAGGCCCGAGGTACCGCCGGAGAAGCGGCCGTCGGTGAGCAGGGCGCAGGCCTTGCCCAGGCCTTTGGACTTCAGGTACGAGGTCGGGTACAGCATCTCCTGCATGCCCGGGCCGCCTTTCGGGCCTTCGTAGCGGATGATGACGATGTCGCCGGCCTGCACTTCGTCGGCGAGGATGCCGCGCACGGCGCTGTCCTGGCTCTCGAAGATCTTCGCGGTGCCTTCGAACACGTGGATCGACTCATCGACACCTGCGGTCTTCACCACGCAGCCGTCCAGGGCAATGTTGCCGTACAGCACGGCCAGGCCGCCTTCCTGCGAGTAGGCGTGCTCGAAGCTGCGGATGCAGCCGTTCTCGCGGTCATCGTCGAGGGTTTCCCAGCGGGTCGACTGGCTGAACGCGGTCTGCGTCGGGATGCCCGCCGGGCCTGCCTTGAAGAAGGTGTGCACGGCTTCGTCATCGGTCTGGGTGATGTCCCACTTGGCGATGGCCTCTTCCATGCTGGCGCTGTGCACGGTCGGCAGGTCGGTGTGCAGCAGGCCGCCACGGGCCAGCGAGCCGAGGATGCTGAAGATGCCACCGGCGCGGTGCACGTCTTCCATGTGGTACTTCTGGATGTTCGGCGCCACCTTGCACAGCTGCGGCACCTTGCGCGACAGGCGATCGATGTCGCGCAGGTCGAAGTCCACCTCGCCCTCCTGGGCCGCGGCCAGCAGGTGCAGGATGGTGTTGGTCGAACCGCCCATGGCGATGTCGAGCATCATGGCGTTTTCGAACGCCTTGAAGTTGGCGATGCTGCGCGGCAGTACCGACTCATCGTTCTCGCCGTAGTAGCGCTTGCACAGCTCGACGATGGTGCGACCGGCGGTGAGGAACAGCTGCTCGCGGTCGGAGTGGGTGGCCAGGGTCGAGCCGTTGCCCGGCAGGGCCAGTCCCAGGGCTTCGGTCAGGCAGTTCATCGAGTTGGCGGTGAACATGCCGGAGCACGAACCGCAGGTCGGGCAGGCGCTGCGCTCGTACTCGGCGACTTTCTCGTCGCTGGCGGTGGAGTCGGCGGCGATGACCATGGCGTCGACCAGGTCCAGGCCGTGGCTGGCCAGCTTGGTCTTGCCAGCTTCCATCGGGCCGCCGGAGACGAAGATCACCGGGATGTTCAGGCGCAGGGCGGCCATCAGCATGCCGGGGGTGATCTTGTCGCAGTTGGAGATGCAGACGATGGCGTCGGCGCAGTGGGCGTTGACCATGTACTCGACGGCGTCGGCGATGATCTCGCGGCTGGGCAGCGAGTAGAGCATGCCGTCGTGGCCCATGGCGATGCCGTCATCCACGGCGATGGTGTTGAACTCTTTCGCCACGCCACCGGCGCGTTCGATCTCGCGGGCGACCAGCTGGCCCAGGTCCTTCAGGTGCACATGCCCCGGGACGAACTGGGTGAACGAGTTGGCGATGGCGATGATCGGTTTCTTGAAGTCTTCGTCCTTCATCCCGGTGGCGCGCCACAGGGCACGGGCACCGGCCATGTTGCGGCCTTGGGTGGAAGTCTTGGAACGATAATCAGGCATGGAGCGCTCCTGGCGGCTAAATCACGTCACGTAAATAGGGAGTGAGCTTCTCTTGTCCTGAAACGCCGAAGGCCGGTTGCCGCTGGCAAGGATGGGGGCCGAAGACCGCGCGGGATCGCCGCAGGCTCGACCAGAGCTCATAAACCCGCCGGGGATGTCTGGCGATGAATGGATCGATTCTACACCGCCGCGCCCGCGAGGGAATGGCGTTGTGATAATTGGCTGTCGCCAGCCCGCAAGGTAAAGGCCTTGGCGTGGTTCGGGCGGGTTTGGGTAGACTTGCGCGCTTCCTGTCCCACTGGCCAAAAGGATTTGCAATGCCAGCGCCTAGCCGCTCCTTATTGTTCTATGTCGTCATCGGCCTGATCCAGGGCCTGGTGTTGCTCGCCACCGTGAAGGGGCAGGGCGAGCTGCTCGGTTTCAACCTGTCGGTCGCCCTGTGCGCCGCGGTGGTGGTGGCCGGCGTGAACCTGCAACTGCTCGGCAGCGCGGTGCGCCAGCGTGGCACCGGCTGGCTGGTGCTGGGCCTGACCCTGCTGATCAGCGGGATCAGTGCCTGGGTCCTGGATAGCGGGCGCATGGGCTGGCTGCAGCAGACCTGGTTCCTGGCCGCCATCGTGCTGGGCTATATCGGCACCGCGTTCATTCTTGCCTGGCCGACCCGCGAGAATGGGCGGCCGCGCTATGAGGACCTGTTCCGGCATGCCTGGAACAACGTGTTCATTCTTTTCCTGGCGCAACTGTTGACCGGCCTGTTCTGGCAGTTGCTGTGGTTGTGTGCGTTGCTGTTCGGCATGCTCGGCATACCGCAGGTCACGGATGTAGTGGAGTCCCCGGTGTTTCTCTGGCTGGTGCTGCCGGTGGTGTTCTCCCTGGGGATGCGCATGGGGCGGGACAACGAGAAGGTCATCGGGTTGTTGCGCGGCATTCTGTTGACACTCTGTCGCTTCCTGTTGCCGTTGAGTGCGCTGATCGCCGTGGTGTTCACCCTGACACTGCCCTTCAGCGGCCTGCAGCCGGTGTGGGACACGGGTTATTCGACCGCTCTGCTGTTGGTGCTGGCAGGTATCAATCTGTTCCTGGCCAATGGCGTGTTTCAGGACGGCCATCAGGGCAATGCCTATCCTGCGCCGCTCAAACGCTTGGTCGAAGCCAGCCTGCTCTGCCTGCCGGTACTGGTGGGCCTGGCGGCTTATGCCAGCTGGATGCGCATCGACCAGTACGGCCTGACCCCGTCGCGCATCATGGCCATGCTGTTGGTGGGTGTGATGCTGGCGCACAGCCTGGCGGCAGTGTGGGCGGTGGTGAGCTCACGGCAGGCCTGGCTGAATAGCCTGCGGCTGAGCAACCCGTTGATCGCCTTGCTCAGCGCGGTGCTGATAGTGCTGTTCTACACACCGTTGCTCGACCCGCAGGTGTTGAGTGCGAAGAGTCAGGTCGAGCGCCTGCTCGGTGGACGCACGCCAATCACCGAGTTCGATGCCGGGACCTTGTACCGCGACCTCGGTCAGCCTGGGCGTGCAGCCTTCGAGCAACTGGAGAAGCGGCTGGAAACCGATGAACTGTTCGATGCGGGGCGCCGCGAGCAATTGCTGGGGTTGATGGCGCAGGTGCGTCGGCCGGAGGTGGTCGAAACCCATGGTCCGAAGTTCGAGTGGCTGGGGCCTGTGCAATCCACCAGCGAGTCACTGGCCGACTCGACCCTTGGACAAAGCCAGTGCGGTGGTAAGGGATGCTATTTGTGGGCGGTCGATCTGGATGGTGATGGGCACAATGAAGTGCTGATGATCCCCCGGCACACCTATGCATCGAGTGTGTTCGTGTTCACCTGGGAGGAGCGCGAGTGGCGTGAGGTGGGCAGCCTGAGCGGCCGGATGGAAAACCTCGAGGGCCTGGCCAAGGGGATTCGCGAGGGTGCGGTGAAACTGGTGGCTCCGCGTTACAAGACGCTCAGTATTGATGGGCAGGAACTGGTGCCGGACTTCAGGCGATAGTGGTTGACGGGCATGAGCGTGAGCGTTTGAGGGAGCCGGGGCCGCTCTGCGGCCCTTTCCGGCCGGTCCGACGCCTCGGCAAGGCCGCTCCTACAGTGACCGCGTAATCAACCACTGTAGGAGCGGCCTTGTGCCGCGAAAGGCTGCGCAGCAGCCTCAAACAAACGTTGCTTAGCTGTTGGGCAGCAACCGGCAGGTGATGCTCTTGATGTAGCGGGTCTCGGCGATCGCCGGGTGCACCGGGTGGTCCGGTCCCTGGCCACCGCGCTCGAGCAGTTGCAGGTTGCGGTCCAGGTGGCGGGCGCTGGTCAGCAGGATGTTGTTCAGGTCGTCCTCGGGCAGGTGCATCGAGCACGAGGCGCTGACCAGGATGCCGTCCTTGTTCAGCATGCGCATGGCCTGTTCATTGAGGCGGCGGTAGGCGGCCTCGCCGTTCTTCAGGTCTTTCTTGCGCTTGATGAAGGCGGGCGGGTCGGCAATGATCACGTCGAAACGCTCTTCGGCGGCCTTCAGCTCGCGCAGGGCTTCGAACACGTCACCTTCGATGCAGGTCAGCTTCTCGCTGATGCCGTTCAGCGCGGCGTTGCGCTCGACACCGTCGAGGGCGAAGCCGGAGGCATCCACGCAGAACACTTCGCTGGCGCCGAATGCGCCGGCCTGCACGCCCCAGCCACCGATGTAGCTGAACAGGTCCAGCACGCGCTTGCCCTTGACGTAGGGGGCCAGGCGGGCGCGGTTCATGCGGTGGTCGTAGAACCAGCCGGTCTTCTGGCCTTCGCGCACCGGGGCCTCGAACTTCACGCCGTTTTCTTCCAGCGCGACCCAGTCTGGCACTTCGCCGTAGACGGTCTCGACATAGCGGCCGAGGCCTTCGGCGTCGCGGGCGGCGGAATCGTTCTTGAACAGGATGCCGCTTGGTTTCAGGACCTGGACCAGGGCGGCGATGACGTCGTCCTTGTGCGCGTCCATGGTGGCCGAGGCCAGTTGCACCACGAGGATGTCGAAGAAGCGGTCGACCACCAGGCCCGGGAGCAGGTCGGAGTCGCCGTAGACCAGGCGGTAGCACGGCTTGTCGAATAGACGCTCGCGCAGCGACAGGGCGACGTTCAGGCGGTGCACCAGCAGCGACTTGTCCAGCGGCAGCTTGATGTCGCGCGACAGCAGGCGGGCGCAGATCAGGTTGTTCGGGCTCATCGCCACCACACCCAGGGGCTTGCCGTTGGCGGCTTCGAGGATGGCCTGCTGGCCCGCCTTCAGGCCTTGCAGCGGGGTCGCGGCGACGTCGACTTCATTGCTGTAGACCCACAGATGGCCGGCGCGCAGGCGGCGGTCGGCATTGGCTTTGAGGCGAAGGCTGGGCAGGGACATGACGTCGCTCCGGGAAAAAAGAGCGGGAGTATACCGTGTTGGCCAAGGCTTCGCTGTGGGGCGCGACCAAACGTTGGCATCATCGCGGGGCTAAAGAAATTCTTGGATCCAACGATCCACTGATAGTTACCCTGCCGGCGTACAGGGTTAGAATCCCCCGTCCCCAGCGAGAATGCACGAATGTCCCAGGAACTTACCGCCGAACAGATCCAGCAAGCCCTGCAGGGCATCACCATCCCGCCGCAGCCGCAGATCATGGTCGACCTGCAGTTCGAGCAGTACATGCCCGACCCGGACCTCGAGACCATCGCCAAGCTGATCAGCCAGGATCCGGGCTTGTCTGGCGCCCTGCTGAAACTGGTCAATTCGGCGCAGTTCGGCCTGGCGAACAAGATCGGCTCGATCCAGCGCGCGGTGAACCTGCTGGGCAGCCGCTCGATCATCAACCTGATCAACGCCCAGTCGATCAGGGGCGAGATGAGCGACGAGACCATCGTCACCCTCAACCCGTTCTGGGACACCGCCCAGGACGTGGCCATGACCTGCCTGACCCTGGCCAAGCGCACCGGTATCCAGGCGGTGGACGAGGCCTACACCCTGGGCCTGTTCCACGACTGCGGCGTGCCGCTGATGCACAAGCGCTTCCCCAACTACATGGAAGTGCTGGAAGAGTCCTACGCCAAGGCCAATGACGAGATTCGCGTGGTGGACACCGAGAACCGCGTGTTCAACACCAACCACTCGGTGGTCGGCTATTTCACCGCCAAGTCCTGGCGCCTGCCGGAGCACATCAGCGCCGCCATCGCCAACCACCACAACGCCCTGGCGGTGTTCCGCGACGAGTCCTCGCGCAATACCCAGACCCAGCTGAAGAACCTGCTGGCGGTGCTGAAGATGTCCGAGCACATCTGTGCGTCCTACCGCGTGCTGGGCAACCAGACCGTCGACCACGAGTGGAACATGGTTGGCCCGCTGGTGCTGGACTACATCGGCCTGACCGACTACGACTTCGAGCAGCTCAAGCAGAACATCCGCGAATTGGGCGGGCACTGAGCCATGCCGGAACTGCCAGAGGTCGAGACGACGCGGCGCGGCATCGCGCCCCATCTGGAAGGCCAACGGGTCAGCCGCGTGGTGGTGCGCGACCGGCGCCTGCGCTGGCCGATCCCGGAAGACCTCGACGTGCGTCTGTCGGGGCAGCGCATCGTCAGCGTCGAGCGCCGCGCCAAGTACCTGCTGATCAACGCCGAGGTCGGCACCTTGATCAGCCACCTGGGCATGTCGGGCAACCTGCGCCTGGTCGAACTGGGCTTGCCAGCGGCCAAGCACGAACATGTGGATATCGAGCTCGAGTCGGGGTTGATGCTGCGTTACACCGACCCGCGCCGCTTCGGGGCCATGCTCTGGAGCCTCGACCCGCTCAACCACGAATTGCTGATACGGCTGGGGCCGGAGCCGCTGACCGACCTGTTCGACGGCGAGCGGCTGTTCCAGCTGTCGCGGGGTCGGTCGATGGCGGTCAAGCCGTTCATCATGGACAACGCGGTGGTGGTGGGGGTGGGCAACATCTACGCCACCGAAGCGCTGTTCGCCGCTGGGATCGATCCGCGCCGCGAGGCGGGCGGGATCTCCCGGGCGCGCTACCTGAAGCTGGCGATCGAGATCAAGCGGGTGCTGGCAGCGGCCATCGAGCAGGGCGGGACCACCCTGCGCGACTTCATCGGTGGCGATGGCCAGCCGGGGTATTTCCAGCAGGAACTGTTCGTCTATGGGCGCGGGGGCCAGCCGTGCAAGCTGTGTGGCACCGAGCTGCGCGAAGTGAAGCTGGGGCAGCGGGCGAGCGTGTTCTGCCCGAAATGCCAGCGTTAAGTGACATGCGAGCCCTGTGGGAGCGGGTTTACCCGCGAAGAAGGTGGCGCGGAGGATGGCACCGGCTTCGCCGGTGTTCGCGGGTGAACCCGCTCCCACAGGATTTTTGCTGCCTCAAGGGGTAGCAGGGGATCTGTAGGAGCGGGCTTGCCCCGCGATAGGGCCGGATCAGTCGACTACCGCCGCCTGCCCTACACCCCTGGGGTCACTGGCCGCCTCCACGGTCCCGGCAGCCTTGTCCCAATACAGCACCTGCTGGTTGCCATAGTTACGCCCCACATCCTTCAACCTATACCCGCGCGCCTGCAGCTCGGCTTTTTGTGCGGCGCTGAACGTCCCCGGCTCATGCTCCACCACATCCGGCAGGTACTGATGGTGATAGCGCGGCGTCGCCGGCCACGCGGCCACCGGCCGCCCTTCGAGGAACCCCATCACCGACAGCAGCACCATGCTCGGAATCCGGCTGCCGCCGGGCGTGCCGAAGCTGGCGAACTGGCTCGGGCTTTCAATGAAGGTCGGGCTCATGCTCGACAAGGGGCGCTTGCCCGCCGCCACCGCGTTGGCCTGGCTGCCGGCCAGCCCATAGCTGTTGCTGCCGGTGGGATCGGCGGCAAAGTCGTCCATCTCGTTGTTCAGCACCACGCCGGTGCCGGGCACGCTGAACGCCGCGCCGAACGGCAGGTTGACCGAGAGCGTGGCGGAAACCGCATTACCGTCGGCGTCGATCACCGTGAAGTGGGTGGTGTGGTCGCCCTCGCGCCAGGCCGGTGAGGGGGGCAGGGCGCTGCTGGGGGTGGCTTGGTGCACGTCGATGCTGTCGGCCAGGCCGGTCAGGTACTGGCGCCCCAGCAGGCGGTTGATGGGGTTCGCCACGTAGTCCGGGTCGCCCAGCAGCCCGCGGTCGCGGTAGGCCCGGCGCAGTACTTCGATCACATAATGGCTGCGCTGCACCGGTTCGGCGCTCTGCCAGGGCAGGCGCTGGAGCATGGCCAGGCTCTGGGCCAGGGCCACGCCACCAGCCGAGGGCGGCGGGCTGCTGATCAGCTCGCGCTGGTCGGCCAGTGGATAACGCAGTGGCTCGCGCCAGGCGGTGCGGTAGCCGGCGAGGTCATCGAGGGTCCAGACACCGCCGGCCTGGCGCACGCCTTCGACCAGGCGGTGGGCCGTCGGGCCTTGATAGAAACCGTCGCGGCCGTGTTCGGCCATGGCCTGCAGGGTGGCGGCCAGTTCCGGCTGGCGAATCACCGTGCCTAGCGCCGGTACGTCATTGTCGGCAAGGAACAACCGGGCGCTTTCGGCATTGTCGCGCAGGGCACTCAGGCGCATGGTGGCGCGGTCACGGTAGATGCGGTCGACGGCAAAGCCCTGGTTGGCCAGGCGAATGGCCGGGGCCAGGCTGTCCTTGAGCGGCAGCCTGCCGTGGGTCGCGGCCAGGTCGGCCAGCGCCTGGGGCAGGCCCGGGATCGCCGCGGCCAGTGGGCCATTGACCGACAGGCCCGGCTGCACCTGCCCGTCCTTTAGATACATGTCGGCCCGGGCGGCGGCCGGGGCGCGCTCGCGGGCGTCGAGGAAGGCATAGCGTGGGCTGTCGGCGCTCTCGCGCAGCAGGAAGAACCCGCCACCGCCAAGGCCGGAGCCGTAGGGCTCGACAACGGCCAGCGTGGCGCCGATGGCCACGGCGGCATCGAAGGCGTTGCCGCCCTGCTGCAGGATCTGCCTTGCCGCCGCGGTGGCTTCACCGTGCGGGCTGGCGATCGCCGCCTGGCCTGGCCCGGCGGCCAGGGCGCCATGGGCCAGTAGCGCCAGGAGGGCGCCGAGGGCTGCGTGGCGGAGCGCGGCGACGAACGGCATCAGGCCTTGCCGGTGATCCGGCGGTACTTGGCCATCAGCTCGTCTTCGGTTTCCGGGTGGGCTTCATCCAGGGGGATGCAGTCCACCGGGCAGACCTGCTGGCACTGGGGCTCGTCGTAGTGGCCGACGCACTGGGTGCACAGGTTCGGGTCGATCACGTAGATCTCCTCGCCTTGCGAGATGGCGGCGTTCGGGCACTCGGGTTCGCAGACGTCGCAGTTGATGCAATCGTCGGTGATGATCAGGGACATGGAGACTCCGGCCGGGGCGTTGGGCCCGGGCATGTTTCAAAGCGATGGGCACAATTGTGCCGGATTCGCGCCCGCAGTGCACGCGGGCGCGACATCGTGACCGCGCGGCTTACTTGCGAAAGCGCTCAGTCAGCGCATCGGCCACGGCGGGGTGGACGAACTTGCTGATATCACCGCCCAACGCGGCGATTTCCCGGACCAACGTCGAGGAAATGAACGAATAGCGCTCGGATGGCGTAAGGAACAGGCTCTCGACGTCCGGCGCCAGTTGGCGGTTCATGTTGGCCAGCTGGAACTCGTATTCGAAGTCGGACACCGCGCGCAGGCCGCGCAGGAACACATTGGCGTTCTGTTCCTTGGCAAAATGCGCCAGTAGCGAGGAGAAGCCGATGACCTCGACATTGGGCAGGTGCTTGGTGACCTCGCGGGCCAGCGCTACCCGCTGTTCCAGGGGGAACAGGGGGTTTTTCTTGGGGCTGGCCGCCACGGCAATGATCACGTGGTCGAACAGGCGCGAAGCGCGCTCGACCAGGTCGCCATGGCCTTTGGTAATGGGGTCGAAAGTACCCGGGTACAACACTCGGTTCATCGCGTCATCCTGGCTGGAGTGCGTTGGGGAGTCGGATGGTAGCGCAGCGATTGAGCTCGGCCAAGTCGCGTGGCTGGTCGATGGCACTATAGACAGCATGGCTATTGGCTGTCATGCGCGGATGCCAGGCGGCCGACCAGCGCCTCGCTGAGCAGGGCGGTCAGGGCATAGACCGACAGCTGCGGGTTGGCGCCGATGCTGGTGGGGAATAGCGAACCGTCGTGGATCGACAGGTTTTCCAGCTGGTGATGCCGGCCCAGGCTGTCGCACACCGCCTGCCGAGGATCCTCGCCCAGGGCGCAGCCGCCCATGACGTGGGCGCTGCCCAGGCGCATGCGGTGGAGTTCCAGGGGCAGGCTGTCGATCAACGCCTTGGCCTGTTCCGGGTTATCGACATACCGGGCATCGCCATGCACCGGCAGCACCCGGCGAGCACCGGCGGCGAACTGGATCTGCGCCATGCTGTGCCAGGCCCGGCGCAGCCCGTCGCGCAGGTAGTCGGTGACCGGGTAGTCGAGCACCGGCGAGCCATCGCTACGCAATTCCACCTGGCCGCCGGGGCTGTCCGGGTGAAAACCGTCGCGCAGCAGCGCCAGCATCACATGGGTATGGGGCAGCTCGGCCATGCGCAGGGCATTGTCCTGGCCATGGCCGCCGAGCAGGGTGCTGGCCAGGGCCGGGTGCAGCGGCGGGACTTCGAGCTTGTAGCCGACCGGGCCGGTGACGCCGTCCTGCCACTGGAACTGGTCGCTGTAGATCGACTGCGGCGCGCCGTAGTACGGGTCGATCTTCTCCTCGAACTGCGCGGCGCTGAAGTTGACCAGGTGCAGGAAGGTGCGCTTGCCCAGGCGCTGGTGAGGGTCGGGTGCGTCGGAGCGCAGCAGCAGGGCCGGGCTGTTGATGCCGCCGCCGGCCAGTACGTAGTGACGGGCGCGCACCCGAACCTGGCGGCCCGTGGGCTGGATCCCCTGGGCGTCCAGGGCCTGGCATTGCAGGTGGTCGATGCGTTGGCCGTCGTGGCTGAAGCGTTCGGCGCGGGCCAGGTAGAGCAGTTCGCCGCCTTGCTCGAGGGTGGCCGGAATGCTGGTGACCAGCATCGACTGCTTGGCGTTGACCGGGCAGCCCATGCCGCAGTAGCCCAGGTTCCAGCAGCCACGCACGTTGCGCGGGATCACCGCCCAGCGCAGGCCGAGCGCCTCGCAGCCGCGTCGCAACACGTCGTTGTTGGCATTGGGCGGCATCATCCAGGGGCTGATGCCCAGGTGCTGCTCCATGCGTTCGAACCAGGGCTTCAGGCTGTCGCTGTCCAAGCCCTTGACGCCATGTTCGCGGGCCCAGTGCTCCAGGGTCTGTGGCGGTGTGCGGAAACTCGAGGTCCAGTTGACCAGGGTGGTGCCGCCCACCGCCCGGCCCTGCAGGATGGTGATGGCGCCGTCCTTGCTCAGGCGGCCCAGGCCTTCCTGGTAGAGGTCGGCATAGGCTTCGTGTTCCAGCAGGTGGAAGTCGCTGCTGGTCTTCAGTGGGCCCTCCTCGATCAGCAGTACCTTGAGGCCGGCCGCGCTCAGCCGTTCGGCGGTAGTGGCGCCGCCCGCACCGCTGCCGATCACGGCGACGTCGGCTTCGAGGCTCAGGTCCTGCGCCAGGCGCGAGCCATCATGGGTGATCCAGCCTCGAGCGAGGCCTTGGCGAAATGGGTCTGGGACGGGCATTGGCTTCCCTTTTTATTTTGCGAGTCGGCGGTTCGTGGGAGCGGGCTTGCCCCGCGAAGCAGGCAGCGCTGTGCCTGGCACCGGCTTTGCCGGTGTTCGCGGGGCAAGCCCGCTCCTACAGGAGTATGTGACAGGTCAGACCTTCGGCGGCCCTGGATAGCCGCAGGCTGCCCAGGCCTCGGGGCGTTCGTACCAGGCCATGAGCAGCAGTTGCAGCAGCGAGGCATGGCCCTGGCGCAGCAGGTTCAGCGAACTGTCACGCCAGCGTTCGAGAAAGCGGTCCAGCTCTGTATCCGTGGCGCCGGCCCAGCCGCCCCAGATGCCGGTCAGCGGCCCTCGGGTCAGCGGCAGGGTGAGCACGTCGAACAGTTGCCGGGTCAGCTTGAGCATGGCGGGCGACAGCGCCGCCAGCTTGTGGTCGAGGCTGTGCAGCACCAATTCGGTGGAAGCCAGGGTACCCGCCAGCACGACGGGTATCAGGGCCTGCAGCAGCGGCAGGTCGTCATCACGCAGGACCTGATAACCGGGCGAGGCCGCCTGCGGCGTACAGCCGACCAGGCTGGTTGCACCCAGGAACAGGCTGGCGCCGAAGCTGAACCTGAGCAGGTCGCGACGATGCATGAGGCGCCTGCGCTCAGCGGATGAACAGCTTGTAGACCAGGCGCTGCAAGGCTTTGCCATAGGGCGGGTAGATCGTCTTGGCGGCATTGATGCGCTGCTTGGCCAGCACGGCCTTGGCCTTGCTGAAGGTCAGGAAACCCTCGTGGCCATGGTAGTGGCCCATGCCGGACGGGCCGACGCCGCCGAACGGCAGGTCGTCCTGGGCCACATGCAGCAGGGTGTCGTTGAGGCAGACGCCGCCTGAGTGGGTGTCGCGCAGTACCCGTCCCTGCTCACCTTTGTCATAGCCGAAATAGTAGAGCGCCAGGGGCCGGGGGCGCTGGTTGATGTAGGCCAGGGCGTCGTCCAGGCGGTCGTAGGGCACCAGCGGCAGCAAAGGGCCGAAGATCTCGTCCTGCATCACCTGCATGCCGTCGTGCACCTGCAGCAGCAGGTGTGGCGGCAGATGGCGGCCCTGGCGGGGCTCGTCGGGGTAGAGGTCGACGACCTGGGCGCCTTGCTCAAGGGCATCGTCGAGCAGGCGATTGAGGCGACCGAGCTGCCGCTCGTTGATGATCGCGCTGTAGTCGGGGTTGTCGGTCAGGCGCGGATAGAAGCGATGCACGGCGCGGCGGTAGGCATCGGCGAAGGCGTCCAGGCGTTCGCGGGGCACCAGCACGTAGTCGGGGGCGACGCAGGTCTGCCCGGCATTGAGGGTCTTGCCGAAGGCGATGCGTTCGGCGGCGGTGTCCAGCGGCACGTCGGCCGAGACGATGGCCGGCGACTTGCCGCCCAGCTCCAGGGTCACCGGGGTGAGGTTCTGCGCGGCGGCCAGCATCACATGGCGGCCGACGCTGGTGGCACCGGTGAACAGCAGATGGTCGAAAGGCAGGCGGGCGAAGGCCTGGCCGACCTCCACCTCGCCCAGTACTACACTGACCAGATCGCTGGGGAACACACGCCCGAGCAGGTCCTTGATGGCCTGCCCACTGGCGGGCGTGGACTCGCTGAGCTTGAGCATCACCCGGTTGCCGGCGGCCAGGGCACCGGTTAGCGGGCCGATGGCGAGGAACAGCGGGTAGTTCCACGGCACGATGATCCCCACCACCCCCAGTGGCTGGTACTCGATCCGCGCGCTGGCGGGCTGGAAGGCCAGGCCGACCTTGCGCCGCGAGGCGCGCATCCAGCGCCCCAGCTGTTTTTCCGCGTCGCGCAGGCCGAGGACCGACGGCATCAGCTCGGCGATCAGGGTCTCGTCGCGGCTGCGGCCGCTGAAGTCGGCGTCGATGGTCGCGATCAGCGTCTCCTGCTCGGCCAGCAGCGCCTCACGCAGGCTTTTCAGCCACTGCCGGCGTTGCGCGGCCGGGGGCATCGGGTTGTCGGCGAAGGCCCGACGCAGGGCGTCGAACGTCGCTTGCAGGTCGAGGTCGGATTGCACAGGGGGGAGGACGGCAGGCGAGGTCATGGCGGCTCCGGGGGGTGACAAGTGAATAGAGCATATACTCTAATTGGTACGATGGTGCACTCTTTTTCACCTGGCCGGCGGTGCACCCGACCTACGGGAAGCCGTAAGATGGGTCCGATCAATCAAGCTGGAGACTGGAGCTGAGCATGGCCCCGCGCATGAAGACCCGAGAGCGCATCGTGCAGAGCAGCCTGGAGCTGTTCAACCAGCAGGGCGAGCGTTGCGTCAGCACCAACCACATTGCCGCGCACATGGAAATCTCGCCCGGCAACCTGTACTACCACTTCCCCAACAAGCAGGCGATCATCGCCGTGCTGTTCAACCAGTACGAAGAACTGGTCGACAGCTTCCTGCGCCCGCCCCAGGGCCGCATCGCCACCGTCGAGGACAAGCGCTTCTACCTCAAGGCGCTGCTGGCGGCGATGTGGAACTACCGTTTCCTGCACCGTGACCTGGAGCACCTGCTCGACAGCGACCCGGAGCTGGCCGCCCGTTACCGGCGTTTCTCGCGGCGCTGCCTGCTGCAGGGGCAGGCGATCTACCGGGGCTTTGTCGAGGCTGGCATCCTGAGCATGGACGGCCCGCAGATCGAGTCGCTGACCATCAACGCGTGGATCGTGCTGACCTCCTGGGTGCGTTTTCTCAGCACCACCCGCGAGCATTGCGCGCACCTGGGTGAAGAAGCGTTCATGCGCGGCGTCTATCAGGTGGTGGTGCTGGAACTGGGGTATGTCACCCCAGGCTCGCGTGCCGCGGTGCAGGCGTTGTGCGATGAGTTCCACGTTCCTTTCAACCAGGCCCTGGAGCAGTGAACCGGGGTCTTCGAGCCATTCATCAGGAGATTGTCATGCCCCTTGCGCAACTGATCACCCCGCAACAGCTGGCCGAATGCCTGGACGCGCCCGGCCTGGTGATCCTCGATTGCCGCTTTGCCCTGGAGGACGTCGACTACGGCCAACGCAGCTATGCCGAGGGGCATATCGCCGGGGCGCATTTCGCCGACCTTGAGCGTGACCTGAGCGGGCCGGTGGTCAAGGGCCGCACGGGGCGTCACCCGTTGCCCGATCCGCAGCGGCTGGTGGAACGCCTGCGCGAGTGGGGTGTGGACAACGACAGCCAGGTAGTGCTCTACGACGATGGTCCCGGTGCCTTCGCCGCCCGGGCCTGGTGGCTGCTGGCCTGGCTGGGCAAGCGCGATGCGGTGTTCATTCTCGACGGCGGCCTGAAGGCCTGGCATGCCGCCCACCTGCCGTTGAGCCTGGACCCGCCCGTGCGTCGCGAGGGGACGTTCAGCGGCGAGCCGGACATGAAGCTGCAGATCGACGCCACACACCTGGTCAAGCGCCTGGACGATCCGGCGCTGACCCTTATCGATGCCCGCGGGCTGCCGCGTTTCCGTGGCGAGGTGGAACCGATCGACCCGGTGGCCGGGCACATTCCGGGCGCCCAATGTGCGGCGTTCACCGACAATCTTGGCGCCGACGGGCGCTTCCTGCCGACCGACAAGCTGAAGCAGCGTTTTGCCGAAAAGCTGGCCGGTCGTTCGCCGGAGGATCTGGTGGCCTATTGCGGCTCTGGCGTGACGGCCTGCCATAACCTGTTTGCCCTGGCGCTCGCGGGGTATCCGCTGGGGCGGCTGTATGCCGGGTCGTGGAGTGAATGGATCAACGATCCGCAGCGTGGCGTGGCGACTGGCGAGTAATTCGTAACGTGGGAGCGGGGGGGGGGGGGGGGGGGGGGGGGGGGGGG
>NZ_JANCLM010000044.1:0-52373 GCF_024259445.1 Pseudomonas sp. DVZ6 | reverse complement strand
CGCGGCCCCAACGTCACCGAACCCAACGCCCCTTTTCCTGCAACCGCCACCCCACCCACCCCAGCGTCCCCGCCCGCAACGCCATGAACCCCAGAAACGCCAGCCACAACCCATGATTGCCGAACCCACGCATGGCAAACGCCACGGGCAACGCAATCACCACCGACACCAGCATCGCATTGCGCATCTCCCGCGCCCGCGTCGCACCGATGAACAACCCATCGAGCAGGTAACTCCACACCGCCACCAACGGCAGCACCGCCAGATACGGCAGGTACGGATACGCCGCCTCGCGCACGCTGGCGATATCGGTCTGCAGGTCGATGAACAGATGGCCGCCCAGCAGGAACAGCACCGCGAACCCCAGGCTGACGATCAACGACCAACCGCAGGCCACCACCAGCGCCCGTTTCAGGGCGCCGCGATCACGGGCGCCGATGGCATGCCCGCACAGCGCCTCGACCGCATGGGCCAGGCCATCGAGGGCATAGGCGGTGAGCATCAGCCCGTTGAGCAGCAGGGCATTGGCCGCCACCGTCGCTTCGCCCAGCCGGGCGCCCTGCACGGTCAGCAGCAGGAATACCAGCTGCAACGCCAGGCTGCGCAGGAAGATATCGCGGTTCACCGCCAGCAAGGGCCGCCAGGCCTGCCAACGCTTCAGCGCGGCCCAGGCGATATGCCCGGGGTAGGCGCGTAGCGCCGGGCGGGTGAGGGCCAGGCCGAGCAGGGCGGCGCTCCACTCGGCGATCACCGAGGCCCGTGCCGAGCCGACCACGCCCCAGTCCAGGCCGAGCACGAACCACAGGTTCAGGGCGATGTTCAGCAGGTTGGTGGTCAGCAGGATCGCCAGCGGCGCCCGGGCGTTCTGCGTGCCGAGGAACCAGCCGACCAGGGCGTAGCTGGCCAGCGCCGCCGGCAGGCCAAGCAGGCGGGTGTGGAAGAACGCCTCGGTGGAGGCATGCAGCGCCTCGCTGGGCTGCATCGCGTGCAGCGCCAGCTGGCTGAAGGGCAGGGCGAGCAGGCCGATCAGCAGGGCGAAGGCCAGTGCCAGCAGCAGCCCCTGCACCAGCACCTGGCGCAGCGCGGCGCCGTCGCCGCGGCCGGCGGCCTGGGCGGCGAAACCGGTGGACCCCATGCGCAGGAAGCCCATCAGCCCGACCATGAAGGTGAACAGCGTGGCGCCCACCGCCACCGCGCCCAACTGGTGGGCGTGGGGCAGGTGGCCGATCACCGTGCTGTCGACCAGCGCCACCAGCGGCACCGAGATGTTGGACAGGATCATTGGCGCGGCCAGGGCCCAGACCTTGTGGTGGGTGGGGCGGTCGCGCCAGGCGGTGGACAGTGAAGACATGCGAGGTCCTGAGGAACTCGGGGCTGCTGCGCAGCCCTTTCGCGGCACAAGGCTGCTCCTACAGGAAACTGCATGCCCCTGTAGGAGCGGCCTTGCGCCGCGAAAGGCGTGCGCAGCGCGCCCCATTGACGAATGGCCAGCATTCTACCCGCCCGGCAACCAATCGGCGCGAACAGGGTCTCACTTGCCGCGCATCGCCAGGTAAGCCCCGCGGCGTTGCGCTATAGTTGCCCCCCTCACGTACACGCTGCCGAAGAGTCCCCTCTCAAATGCTCAACAAAGGATTGTTGCTGGCCTGCGCGCTGGCCTTGCTCAGTGCCTGTGATTCCTCCACGCCGGACAAGCCATCGGCCCCCGCCGATGCCGCTACCGCCGTTGCGCCCGCCGAAACCAAGGCGGCCAAGCGCGAAGACCCGGCGCTGCTTGCCAAGCGCTACGCTGGTCGCGAGCTGACCGTGCTGGACGTCTCGGAAGTCCAGCTCGACGGCGCCAGCACCCTGTCGGTCAGCGTCTCCGCGCCGCTGGACGCCAACCAGGACTTCGCCGCCAAGCTGCACCTGGTCGACACCGTCAAGGGCAAGGTCGACGGTGCCTGGGAACTCTCCGACAACCAGATGGAACTGCGCCTGCGCCACCTGGAGCCGCAGCGCAAGATGGTCCTGACCATCGACAAGGGCCTGCTCTCGGTCAACGGCAACCAGCTTGAGGCCGAATCGGTCAGCCGCTTCGAGACCCGCGACATGCAGCCCACCGTGGGCTTCGCCAGCCGCGGTTCACTGCTGCCCACGCGCCTGGCCGAAGGCCTGCCGGTGATCGCCCTGAACGTCGACAAGGTCGATGTCGAGTTCTTCCGCATCAAGCCGGACATGCTCTCCAGCTTCCTGGTCAACTGGGGCCGCAACTCAAGCCTGTACTACTACCAGTCCAAGGAAACCCTGGAGATGGCCGAGCTGGTCTACAGCGGCCGCTTCGACCTCAACCCCGCGCGCAACACCCGCGAGACCGTGCTGCTGCCGATCGCCGGGATCAAACCGCTGCAGGAGCCGGGCGTGTACCTGGCGGTGATGCGCGCCTCGGGCACCTATGACTATTCGCAGCCGGCGACCCTGTTCACCCTGAGCGACATCGGCGTTTCCGCGCACCGTTACCGCGACCGCCTGGACGTGTTCAGCCAGGCCCTGGAAGGTGGCAAGGCGCTCAAGGACGTCACCCTCGAGCTGCACGACGACAAGGGCAAGCTGCTGGCCCAGGCCAAGACCGACGGCGACGGCCATGCCCAACTGCCGATCACCGCCAAGGCCGACACCCTGATCGCCACCCAGGGCGTGCACACCACCCTGCTGCGCCTGAACACCGCCGCCCTGGACCTGGCCGAATTCGACATCACCGGCCCCCAGGCCAACCCGCTGCAGTTCTTCATCTTCGGCCCGCGCGACCTCTATCGCCCGGGCGAAACCGTACTGCTCAACGGCCTGTTGCGCGACCAGGACGGCAAGCCGGTCAAGGCCCAGCCGGTGAATGTGGAAGTGCGCCGCCCGGACGAACAGGTCAGCCGCAAGTTCGTCTGGGAGGCCGACAACAACGGCCTGTTCCAGTACCAGTTGCAACTGGCCAGCGAGGCCCCGACCGGCCGCTGGCAACTGCTGCTGGACATGGGCGGTGGCCGCAAGCAGGTCTACGAATTCCTTGTCGAGGACTTCCTCCCCGAGCGTCTGGCGCTGGAGCTCAAGGGCAGCAGCACGCCGCTGGCGCCGGATGAGACCGCCAGCATCCAGGTCAATGGCCGTTACCTCTACGGCGCGCCGGCTGCTGGCAACCGCCTCAGCGGCCAGGCCTACGTGCGCCCGCTGCGCGAAGCGGTGAAAACGCTGCCGGGCTACCAGTTCGGTGCGGTCACCGAGACCGACCTGAACCAGGACCTGGAGCTGGACGAAGTCACCCTCGACCAGAACGGCAAGGCCCGCATCGATATCGAAAGCCGCTGGGCCGAGGCCCGCTCGCCGCTGCAACTGACCGTGCAGGCCAGCTTGCAGGAGTCCGGCGGCCGGCCGATCACCCGGCGCCTGGAGCAGCCGATCTGGCCCGCTGACCGCCTGCCGGGCCTGCGCGGCCTGTTCGACGGCGAAGAGACCGACGGCGATGGCCCGGTGGAATTCGAGTTCCTGGTGGCCGACCGCAACGGCAAGAAGCTCGCCGCCGACAACCTGAAGGTGCGCCTGATCCGCGAGCGCCGCGACTACTACTGGAACTACTCGCAGAGCGATGGCTGGAGCTACAACTACAACGAGAAATTCCTCACCCAGGCTGAGGAAACCGTCAGCGTGAAGGCCGGCTCCACCGCCAAGCTGAACTTCCAGGTGGAGTGGGGCCCGTACCGCGTCGAGGTCGAAGACCCGCAGACTGGCCTGGTCTCCAGCGCGCGCTTCTGGGCCGGCTACCGTGCCCAGGACAACGCCGAGGGCGGCGCCGTGCGCCCCGACCAGGTCAAGATCGCCCTGGACAAGCCCGCCTACAAGGAAGGCGGCACCGCCAAGGTCACCGTCACTCCGCCGGCCGCCGGCAGCGGCTACCTGATGATCGAGTCCGCCGATGGTCCGCTGTGGTGGCAGGAGATCGACGTACCTGCCGAGGGCAAGACCTTCGACGTCGAGCTGGACAAGAAGTGGGCGCGCCACGACCTGTACATCAGCGCCCTGGTGATCCGCCCGGGCGAGCGCAAGGCCAACGCCACGCCGAAACGCGCCGTGGGTGTGCTGCACCTGCCGCTGGACCGCGCCGAGCGCAAGCTGGCCGTGTCGCTGCAGGCGCCGGAGAAAATGCGACCCAAGCAGCCGCTGACCGTGAAGTTCAAGGCGGTCAACGCCGACGGCAGCGTGCCGAAGCAGGTGCATGTGCTGCTGTCCGCCGTGGATGTGGGCATCCTCAACATCACCGACTTCAAGACCCCAGACCCGTTCGCCAGCCTGTTCGGCCGCAAGGCCTATGGCGCCGACCAGCTGGACATCTACGGCCAGCTGATCGAAGCCGGCCAGGGCCGCCTGGCCAGCCTCGCCTTCGGTGGTGACGCCGCCATGGCCAAGGGCGGCAAGCGCCCGAACACCACGGTGACCATCGTCGCCCAGCAGAGCCTGCCGGTGACCCTCGACGAGAAGGGCGAAGGCCAGGCCACTGTCGAAATTCCCGACTTCAACGGTGAACTGCGCCTGATGGCCCAGGCCTGGACCGAGGAACACTTCGGCATGGCCGAAGGCAAGACCGTGGTCGCCGCGCCGCTGATCGCCGAACTGTCCGCGCCGCGCTTCCTCGCCGGCGGTGACCGCACCCGGCTGGCGCTGGACCTGGCCAACCTGTCCGGCCGCGACCAGCAACTGAGCGTGCAGATGATCGCCGAAGGCCAGTTGAGCCTGGTTGGCGGTGCCCAGCAGAACTTCACCCTGGCCGAAGGCCAGCGCACCACCCTGATGATCCCGGTGCAGGCCCAGGGCGGTCTGGGCCAGGGCAAGGTGCGGGTGCAGGTCAATGGCCTGCAACTGCCGGGCGAGCCGGCCAACACCTTCGAACGCGAATGGACCCTCGGTGTGCGCCCGGCCTACCCGGCGATGCTCAAGCACTATCGCGTGGCCCTCAAGGACCAACCCTGGAGCCTGCCGGACAGCGACCTGGCCGAGTTCGAGCCAGCGGGCCTGGAAGCGAGCCTGGCGTTGTCGAGCCGCCCACCGCTGAACCTGGCCGAGCAGATCCGCGCCCTGGAAGCCTACCCCTACGGCTGCCTGGAGCAGACCACCAGTGGCCTGTACCCGTCGCTGTACGCCGATGCCGACAGCCTCAAGCGCTTGGGCATCAAGGGCGAGCCGGCTGATGTGCGCAAGCGCAAGATCGAGATGGGCATCGAGCACCTGCTGGGCATGCAGCGCTACAACGGCAGCTTCGGCCTGTGGAGCTCGGACAGCGCGGAAGAGTACTGGCTGACCGCCTACGTCACCGACTTCCTGCTGCGTGCCCGTGAGCAAGGCTACGGCGTGCCGGCCGAAGTACTGAAGAAGGCCAGCGAGCGCCTGCTGCGTTATGTGCAGGAGCGCAACCTGATCGAAGTCGACTACAGCCAGAACGCCGACCACACCCGCTTCGCCGTGCAGGCCTACGCCGGCCTGGTGCTGGCGCGCAGCCAACAGGCGCCGCTGGGTGCCCTGCGCAGCCTGTTCGAGCGCCGCTCTGACGCACGCTCCGGCTTGCCGCTGGTGCAACTGGCGGTGGCGCTGGACAAGATGGGCGACAAGCAGCGTTCGCAGCAGGCATTGCAGGCAGGCCTGGCCGTGACACGCGGCAAAGGCTGGATGGCCGACTACGGCAGCGCCCTGCGTGACCAGGCGCTGATCCTCGCCCTGCTGCAGGAGAACAACCTTGCCGGCAACCAGGTCGACCAACGCCTGTTCGGCCTGTCCGACGAGCTGGCCGCCAACCGCTGGCTATCCACCCAGGAGCGCAACGCGCTGTTCCTCGCCGGCCGTGGCCTGCTGGGCAAGCCGGAAGGCAACTGGAAAGCTCGCCTGGACAGCGCCGGTGAAGTGCGCGAGTTCGACAACAACGACTCGGGCATGAAGCTCGAAGGCCCGCTGTTGGCCTCGCCGTTGACCGTGCAGAACCAGGGTGGCGACACCCTGTACCAGCAGCTGACCCTGTCCGGCTACCCGCGCCAGGCCCCGGCCGCCAGCGGCAACGGCATGGAGATCCGCCGCGAGTACCTGGGCATGAACGGCCAGGCGCTGGATGTACGTAATCTGCGCAGCGGTGACCTGGTGCTGGTGCACCTGGCGCTCAAGGCCCAGGACCAGGTGCCGGATGCCCTGGTGGTCGACCTGTTGCCGGCGGGCCTGGAGCTTGAAAACCAGAACCTGGCGCAGAGCGCCGCCAGCCTGGACAACGCCAGCAGTGCGGTGAAGCAGTGGCGCGAGTCGATGCAGAACGCCAGCGTGGTGCACCAGGAGTACCGTGACGACCGCTACGTGGCCGCGCTCAAGCTCGACAGCTACGGCACCACCCACCTGCTGTACCTGGCCCGCGCGGTGACCCCGGGCAGCTACCGCATCCCGCCGCCGCAGGTGGAGTCGATGTACCGGCCGAACCTGCAGGCGATTGGCGATAGCCAGGGCGAAATGGTGGTACGCGCCCGCTGAGGCAACGCGCCCCCTGTAGGAGCGGCCTTGTGCCGCGAAAGGGCCGCGCAGCGGCCCCCCGATCTCGACGTCAATGCGAGAATCGCCGGGGCTGCTACGCAGCCCTTTCGCGGCACAAGGCCGCTCCTACAGGGCTTTCAGTGCACCACCCAACTCAACACCCACAACCCCAGCAGCGCCCAGATGATCCCGAGGATGATCGACGCCCGCATGAACGCGCGAACCGCCGAGTACAGCAGCATCAGGCCAACGATCAGCGCCAGGATGCTGACCAGCGAGGTGTCCATGCCCAGCGTGCGCGCCAGGCCATCGATGAAATTGCCGCCGGCGTTGGCCAGCAGGTTGAACAACCCGCTCAGGCTGTCGACGATGAAACGGATCACCGAACCCAGAACCTGGCCCAGCCACTCGAAAAAACCTTCTACATGCATAGTCGCTTCCTGATCAACGAATCGGCGATTCCCAGCCTTTGGCCATCACCTGGCCCGGTCGGTTCCCGATGCCAAGCTTAGCGCGCCCAGGTCTGCTCAAGCTGCTGCGGCGTGTCGCCATCACCCTGTTGGCGACCATGGCCCTGCTGTGGCTGGCCGACCGGATCTGGCCGCTGCCCATGCCCGGCGACGACCTGGCGCGGGTGGTGCTAGCCGAGGACGGCACGCCGCTGTGGCGCTTCGCCGACGCCGACGGCGTGTGGCGCTACCCGGTCGGCCCGGACGAGGTCTCGCCGCTGTACCTTGAAGCCTTGCTGGCCTACGAGGACCGCTGGTTCTACCACCACCCTGGGGTCAACCCCATGGCCCTGGCCCGGGCGGCCTGGCTCAACCTGCGCGGCGGGCGGGTGGTGTCCGGCGGCAGCACCCTGTCGATGCAGGTGGCGCGCCTGCTTGATCCGCACGACCGTACCCTGGCCGGCAAGCTGCGCCAGCTGTGGCGCACGGCGCAGCTGGAGTGGCACCTGTCCAAGGCCGAGATCTTGCAGTTGTACCTCAACCGGGCGCCGTTCGGCGGTACCTTGCAGGGTGTTGCCGCAGCCAGCTGGGCCTACCTGGGCAAGTCGCCGAAGCACCTGACCCCCGCCGAGGCCGCGCTGCTTGCCGTGCTGCCCCAGGCGCCGAGCCGCCTGCGTCCGGACCGGCATCCCGAGCGTGCCCAGCGCGCCCGGGACAAGGTGCTGCAGCGCCTGGCCGAGTACCAGGTGTGGCCGGCCCAGCGCATCGACGAGGCCCGCGAAGAGCCGCTGTTGCTGGCGCCCCGCCAGGAGCCGGCACTGGCGCCCTTGCTGGCCCGACGCCTGAACACCCCGGACAGCCCGCCGCTGATCCGCACCACCCTCGACGCCGCCCTGCAACGGCGCCTCGAAGACCTGCTGATGGGCTGGCGCGCGCGCCTGCCCGAGCGCACCTCGGCGGCGTTGCTGGTGGTGGAGACCCAGAGCATGGCGGTGCGCGCCTATCTCGGCTCCATCGACCTGAGTGACGAGCGCCGCTTCGGCCACGTGGACATGATCCACGCCCTGCGCTCGCCCGGCTCGACCCTCAAACCATTCCTCTATGCCATGGCCATGGACGACGGCCTGATCCATTCCGAATCGCTGCTGCAGGATGTGCCCCGGCGCTATGGCGACTACCGCCCCGGCAACTTCTCCATGGGCTTCAGCGGCCCGGTGTCGGCCAGCTCGGCGCTGGCGCTGTCGCTCAACCTGCCGGCGGTGCAGTTGCTCGAGGCCTATGGCCCGAAACGCTTCGCCGCGCAGATGCGCATGGGCGGCATGCCGCTGGTGCTGCCGCCGCTGGCCGAGCCGAACCTGTCGCTGATCCTCGGTGGCGCGGGCAGCCGCCTGGAAGATCTGGTCGGTGGCTATGCCGCGTTCGGCCGAGGCGGCAACAGCGCGAAGATTCGCCTGCAACCCCAGGACCCGCTGGTGGAGCGCCGCCTGCTGTCACCGGGCTCGGCCTGGATCACCCGGCGCATCCTCAGCGGCCTGGCCCGGCCGGACCGCGACCCCCATGCCGAACTGGTGCAGCGCCCGCAACTGGCCTGGAAGACCGGCACCAGCTACGGCTTTCGCGACGCCTGGTCGGTGGGCATAGGCCCGCGTTACCTGATCGGTGTGTGGATCGGCCGCCCCGACGGCACCCCGGTGCCGGGCCAGTTCGGCCTGGCCTCGGCGGCGCCGTTGATGCTGCAGGTGCACGACCTGCTGAGCAATCGCGACAGCCAGCGCGGCATCGAGGTGCCGGTCGAGCCGGTGCCGGCGTCGGTGGGCGTGGCGGCGATTTGTTGGCCCCTGGGCCAGCCGATGAACCGCCAGGACCCCAACTGCCGCCGCCAGCGTTTCGCCTGGACCCTGGACGGCACCACCCCACCAACCTTGCTGGCGGCAGACCAGCCCCTGGGGCTGGGCTTGCGCGAGACGGTGTGGCTCAACGACCAGGGGCTGCGCGTCGATGCCGGGTGCCTCGGGGCCAAGGCCCACGACGTTGCCTTGTGGCCGGCCCCGCTGGAGCCCTGGTTGCCCCGGGCCGAGCGCCGTGCCGCGCGGCTGCCCAGCGTGGATCCGGCCTGCCCGCCACAGCAGGTGGCCAGCGCGCCGCCGCTGTCGATCGTCGGCGTGCGCGCCGGCGACAACCTGCGCCGCCCGGCCACCAGTCACGAGCCTTTGCAGTTGCGGGTGTCGGCCCTGGGCGGCGCGGGGCGGCGCTGGTGGTTCCTGAATGGTCAGCCGCTGGGCGAGACCCAGGGGCAGGACAGTCTGCCGGTGCGTTTCGAACAGGCCGGCAGCATCGAGTTGAGTGCGTTGGATGAAAGCGGCGAGACGGCGCGGGTGGCGTTTCAGGTTAGTGAGTGAGGTTGCCTCTCGCTGCACTGTAGGAGCGGGTATCCAGTTTTTCAGGGAGCGCTCCGTATGATCCGTCAACCTGACCATGGATAGTCATGCAGCGACAGGAGTGTCAAAATCAGAGACGGGCTATTACATGGAAAGCTTGCCCGAGCGAAGTTTTTCACGCAGCCCCGTGGTGGTGAGAAATGATAGAATGTGCAGTCACTTGTTCAGTGGCCCTCTGCAGTACTCATCGGTCCCATGTTGAACGGGGCTCGATACGTAGTGCCGTGGCCCAAGGCCAATCGCTACGCTGTCTGATAAATTTAATTATCTTGTCTGAAATTTAGTAAGTACGTATGAATATGGCTTTCGGCCTGCGTCAGGCTGTATGATGTAAAGTCAAAAACTTTTGGTCTTGTGTAGTTCTTTGCAATTGCAGGTGATATGCCTATTGAATATGCTTCATGTTCTGGAATATGTCTGCTGTAGGTTTTAATTGCGGTGTGTAGGTGTTCGGGGAATACACCGGTTATCGTGCCTCCGAAGAAATTTCCTGTTTCGGGTGAGGCACCGTTTTGTAAGCTCAATACTGTGGTAGAGTCTAGTATGTCTAGGATTTCTGCTATTTTTTGCCACGATTGGGCCTTGGCGATATCCAGTTCCTTTGGAGGTTGAGCTCTCCAGAATTTTGCATATGATTCTGGATCCATATTCCCTGATATTTTGTCTACATTTTCCAATGACTTGTCAGCAGCGCTTAGTCTTGCGAGGTTATTTTGGGTGGCTTTGAAGAATGACCCAAACTGTTCCGTACTATTTTTGGCTGAATTTTTGATGAAGGCCTTTCTTGCCAGGTTCTGAAGTGTTGGGGGCTCTCGCATTCGACCTGTGCGGTCTATAAAGTTAACCGGGTCACCTGAGCAGTACATATAGCAGTTTATCCCCCCTCTACCAAAAGGGCTCAGCGCATCCGGTGACCTAAAGCGCATTAGCGTTTGAGCATAAGTGCGCACGCCATTTCCCAATATGTAATGCCCGCCCAAGGCCTCCAGCAGCTCACTCACGAAGCCTGTCTTGCAGGCTTCCGGAGTAACAGAAGGCTTATCGCCATAAACCGTATAGCTGCGGCTATTACGCTGATGGTCGCTTTGTGTCGTCAGTACACTCCCTGCTCTGTCCACACCTAGCAGGGTTGTGGGGTGCTGATTCTGTCTGGCTTCGTTCACGGGTGCCATGACGTCTCCGCAGATGTTTACCGTGATTTTGGTTTCAATGCTAAGAGGGGGCGGTTTTTCAGGAAACTGGCAAAACTGATAGGTGCTACAGATGAGCCGCCTGAGCTTCAGGCCATCAGCTCAAGCGGCGGGGCGGTCATGGCGGGACAGGTGGCGTCTGCAGGTTGGCAGTTCTGAACTGCGGCGCCGACTTGCCCCGCGAAGTGTTTCGTTGAGTCAGTGCTTCATGCCGAGCTCGGCATCATCCATCAATGCCTTGGCCAGCGCGCTCAGGTAGTACGACGCCCAGAGCAGCTGGGGCTTCTCCTCCATGATCCCGGTGATGGTCAGGTCGCGTACGCAGCCCATCAACTCCGAGGCCTGGTCGCGGGCATGCTGGCAGGGGATGCCGGGTTCGATGCAGAACAGCGGGTCGGTCATGCCTTCGCCTTGGTAGAACTTGGTCTTGCCGGCAGTGGTGGGGGTGTTGTCTGTGGTCATGATTGTTCTCCCTGAAATGGTCGGTGCGTGTGCGGGCGCTATCGCGGGGCAAGCCCGCTCCCACGCCAGGATTTCGCTGGATTCGGCTGCATGGGAGCGGGCTTGCCCCGCGATTGGGCTTAATGCAACGTCGGCGCCTGCGCCGGCATCTGCACCTGGATCAACGCCGCTTCGAGCAACACACGCAGCGACTCCATTTCATGCATCGACGCCATCATCAACACGGCAGCCGGTGACCTGGGTTTGAGCTGCACGGCATGATGGGCCACGGTCAAGGCGCACAGGGCGTACTCGGTGGCCTGGATGAGGGTGTCTTCGAGGGAGTGAGGGTTGTGGGGTGGATCGGGGACAATCTTCAGCATGATGAATCCTCAATTTGAGATGGAACCATCACCGTTCGCTGTCAAACAAAGGGTGGCAGCTGTACGTGGGTTGACAGACCGGTCAAATAGAGGAAACCCGGCGCACCCGAAGATGCCCCACGCACAGCCGCCATAGCGGCATAGCCATGCGTTCGTATTTGAATCGGCCTGTCAAAGCCGGTCGCTGATTGTGCAGCGACTGCCCGAGACTAGAGGCCAACCCAGACCACCGCAATGGCTTGAAAGGGCTTGGGAGTATGTTTGGGAAATGGACTACAGGGAATGGGGAAAGTCTTATAAATAGGTGTTCATTTTGAAATCGCTGGGGCTGCTTTGCAGCCCTTTCGCGGCACAAGGCCGCTCCTACAATGGGACGCGATTCCTGTAGGAGCGGCCTTGTGCCGCGAAAGGGGCGCGCAGCGGCCCCAGCATTCTGTCAGCCACCCGTACTAATGACTTATGACTAACTCTTTCGACACTGGGCGTTGTCCACCAAACGAAATCGGCTGAAATTCATACGCTTATGCTCCATCCCCGGCCCTCTCCCACAGGTACTAACACCAAGTTGTAATCTACCCCTCTCACCCCCCTCGGCTTTCACTGCTGGTAGCAAGCACAACAACCAGCAGCGGGAGTCTTCCCATGAACACTCAAGCGTGGATCAAGGCCGCAACGGCGCTGACGATGGTCATTTCCCTGGGCCTTACCGGTTGCAGCAGTGGCGGTGGCGGGCATCACAGCGAGGTCGACGGCTCCTCGGCCGACGGCGGCACGGGTGCAGGTGCGGGAGCTGGAGGTTCGGGCGGCGGGGCCGGTGACGGTGGCGCAGGCACCGGTGGTGGTGGCAGCATTCCGGGCGATGGCAGCGCAGGCACGGGTGGGGGCAGCGGCGGCTCCGGCGGCGGCACCACGCCTGGCGGCGGCGATGGCGGAACCGGTGGAGGCACGACACCCACCGCCCTGGTCACCGGCCAGGTGGTCGATCAGCTGGGCAACACCGTCTCCGGCGTTGGTGACGGCGTGAGTAATCTCGGCCAGGCAATCGGCTCGCTGCCCATCGCCGGCGATACCTCGCTGACCGGCGGCGTGGGCACGCTGGTGTCGTCCACCGGCAACGCGGTGAACAGTGTCGGCAGTGGCCTGAGCGACGGCCTGGGGCAACTGGGCACCGGCAACAATGCCGTGGGTACAACCGTCGGCGTGGTCGGCGCGGCCACCGCCGACCTGGGCACCGGCGTCTCAGGGCTTGGCCAGGGCGTGACCGGGCTGGCCAGCAACGGGCCGGTCGAGCAGGTACCGGTGGTCAACCAGCTGGTCGTCGGGGCCGGGCAGGACGTCGACCGGGTTGGCCAGGCGGTGACCATGCTTGGCAACACCCTCTCGCCGGTTGGCACGAGCGGCCCGCTGGCCGGGGTGACCCAAGGCGCGAGCGATGCCCTGGTGCCGGTGGTCTCGCTGGTGGAAAACACCACGGCCAACGTCACCCGGCAGACCGGGCTCGCCGGGCCGCTCAACCAGACGTTGAACCAAACCGGCACTATCCTGAACCAGGCCGGCCAGCAACTGGCTGGCACGGGTAATCCACTGGGCACCACGCTCGGGCAGGCGGTCGCCAATACTGGCACCTCCGTGAGCACCGCCAGCGGGCTGGCGCCCGTTACCGGTGGCCCGCGCACTGGGCTGCTGGAAACCGCTGGCGGCGTAGTGGCCGGTGCCGGCAGTGGCCTGGCCGCGAGTATTGGCAGCCCGACGGTCAGCGGTATCGGCGGCAGCATGGTGCAGGCAGGCAACAGCGTCGCCAGCCTGGGCCCGGTGCTCGGCGGCAACGGCGTGACCAACACGGCGGCGGGCACCCCTGCCGCGGCACTGCCCCAGCAAGTGGGCAGCGGGCTCAATCCGGTGGTCGCCGGTGTGTCCAGCGTGACCCAGCAGGTCGGCGCCAGTACGGGCGCGGGGGTACCGGTGGCCGGGTTGCTGAACCAGGTCGGTGGTGCGGTGGGCAGCGTTGGCACGCAATTGACCGGCGCCACTGCCAATCCGACGGTCAGCCAGTTGGGCGCGACGGTAACGGCGGTGGGCGCAACGGTCGGCCAAGCCGGCACCTTGGTCAACGCCAACGGCACGCAGGGCGGTGGCCTCGGCGGTGCGTTGAGCGGCGTGACAGGCGCCCTGGCAGGCGGGCAGCGCTGACGCGACGGGCTACGCTCAAGGTGAGCGAGACCGACCGGTGCGTCGTACGCCGGTCGGTCACCCTGCCACCCGTGGATCATGGAGTGTCCGAATGCGCCGATGGCTGGTGACGATGCTGGCGCTGTCCCTGGCCAGTCTGGCGCGGGCCGAGCCCTTGCCGAGTTTCCTCAACAGCAACGAGACCGAGCGCCGCCTGCCCACGCCGAACCTGCCGGTGGACGCCTATCGCCCCGGCCCCGCCGGCCTGCGCGTACCCAGCGTGGACAGCGCACGCCAATCGCCGCTGCTGATGAGCACGCGGGTGGCGGTGCGCAAGGTGCGCTTCGAGGGCGGCACCGTCTACCCCCTGAGCGACCTGCGCGAGCACTACCAGCCGCTGATCGGCCGCGAGGTGACCCTCGCCGAGCTGATCGAGGTCACCCGCCGCCTCACCCAACGCTACCAGCAGGATGGCTACCTGCTGTCGTACGCCTACCTGCCGCCCCAGGACTTCGTCGATGGCCGGGTGCGGGTGGTGCTGGTGGAAGGCTATATCCACGACTATCAGGTCGAGGGCGATATCGGCGCGGCGCGGGCTTACCTGGACCAGTTGATGGAGCGCCTCAAGGCCGAGCGTCCGCTGACCCGCGAGAGCTTCGAGCGCTATACCAGCCTGGCCGGGCGCATCCCCGGGGTGACCTTCCAGGCCCAGGTGCCGCCCCCGGCCACCACCGATGGCGCGACCCGGCTGCTGGCCCAGGTCTCGCGCAAACCGTTTACCACCACCCTGAGCCTCAATGACGGCAGCCGCGACGACCTGCAGGCGCTGCTCGGCGCCAGCAGCAACGCGCAGACCCGTTTTGCCGAGCAACTGAGCGCCAGCGTGCTGGTGCCGCCCGGCGAGGACAAGGAGCATTACTACCGCCTCGACTACAGCCAGTTCCTCGACGCCGAGGGCTCGCGGCTGTTGTTGTCGGCCTCGCGCTATCGCAGCGACCCCAAGGCGCGCATCCGCCTGGACAACGGTATCGACCTGACCCAGCACCGCGAGAACGAACGCTACTCGGTGGGCATCAGCCAGTCGTTGATCGCCTCGCCCAGCGAATGGCTGGAGGTGGTCGGGCGCTTCTACGTGGTCAACGACCGCATCGACTACCAGGTGGTGGGCTTTCCGTTGCGGCTGGACAGCGAGACCGACATTCGCGCGCTGTCCTTCGAAGGCGACTGGCGCAAGGCCGAGGCGCGGCGCCTGCGCATACTCAGTGCCGGGGTCTACCAGGGGCTCGACCGGCTGGGGGCGAACACCAATGCCGACTACGACCTGGACTTTTTGCGCCTGCGGGTCTCGGGCGTGCAGAGCGACAACTTCACCGACAACTGGCAGGGCGTGGCCTCGGCGGCGGCCTACTGGAGCAACGACAGCTTGCCCGACAGCGAGCGGGCGGTGTTCGGCGGGCAGAACTTCGGGCGCGGTTATCCCAGCGACCAGGGCTCGGGCGACAAGGGCTGGGGGCTGGCCTACGAACTCAACTACAGCTTCCACCGCGACGGCGCCTGGCTCAAGGTCGTGCAGCCGTACGTGGCGCTCGACACGGCGCGGGCCTGGTTCAATGAGCTGGACGTGAGGGACACGAAGATGTCATCGGCGGCACTGGGGCTGCGGTTTGGCGATATGCGCTACTACAACATCGCGGTCGAGGTTGCCAAGCCGATGTCGGACATCGGCCTGGACAGCTTCAACCGGCGGCCACGGCTGAACCTGAGTTTCAGTTATCAGCTGTAGGAGATCACACAGCCTTTCCGGGCTGCGCTGTCGCGCAGGGAACTGTTATCTCTGTGGGAGCGGGTTTACCCGCGAAGAATCCAGCGCGGTGTATGGCACCGGCTCCGCCGGTGTTCGCGGGTAAACCCGCTCCCACAGGGTCAAGCAAAATCAATGGGTTACGTGTTGTCCCATTGGGACGCCAGCTATTTAACGGCCTGCATCAACGGCTTGGGAAACAGGTTCTCCAGCGTCTCGAGCAGGCGCGCGTGATAGATCGGTTTGCGGAACAGGTCGAGCACCTGCAAGCGCAGCAAGTCGCTGACATCGTCCATGTCGGCATGCCCGGACATGACGATCACCGGCAGGTGTTGGCGCGCGGTGTGGTCGCGCAGGCGCTGGACCAGGCCCAGGCCGCTCTCCTCGGGCATGCGCAGGTCGGTGATCACCAGGGCGACGTCGGGGTGGCGGGTCAGTTGCTGCAGGGCGCCGCGCACCGAGGTGGCGGTGTGGCAACAGAAACCCTCGTTCTCCAGCAGCTCGGCCAGCTCCAGCAGGGCCTCTTCCTCGTCGTCTACCAGCAGGATCTGTTGACGCAAGGAAGAGGTCGGCATGGTCGGCTCCTGGCAGTGGGACTACGCGTCATGCAGGTGCTGCGCGATCACTGGGTGATCGCGGTCTTGATGGTGGTCATGATCGCCGACACCTCGGTCGAGATCGGCGTGACGAAGCCGGCCAGCACCACCGCCACCATGGCCGCGATCACCGCGTATTCGATACCGGAGGCGCCGTCCTTGCGCTGGAGGAAAGTCTTCACATGGATGAGGATCTGTTGCAGCAGCATGGCACTACTCCTTGCGCTCGATGGGCGCCGGTCGGCGGGGCTTGATAAGTGATACCCCTTTGCCATCAGAGCATCGCCAAGCCGTGGCGACCTGCAAATGTAAGAAAGCATTAATCCAAAAGTATTGGTTGTAATTGGCGGTGCTAAGTTTTTGTTTTGCCGACGCGTCAATTTCATGGCTCTAAAAATGCGATGCAGGTAATGGCGAAAGATAGCGGCTCAGCTACCGTCCAATAGCGAAATAGTTACCTTTTGCCATCATTGGTCCCGGGCGTAGGGGAGAGCGCAGATGAGCAGTCGCCTGACCATGATCCTCGCCGGCCTGTTCCTGATCGCGGCCTTGCTTGCCGGATACTGGGGCCTGCGTCTGAGCCGTCCGGCCGAGCCCGCGCCGGCGCCATTGGCGCCTCCCAGTGCAGCGGTGATCCCCACCGCGCCCGTTCCCGTAGCCGCGCCCGAGCCGCCGCGTTCGCCCATCGTGGTGCTGCGCAGGGCGGTGCCGGCCAACACCCCCTTGAGCGAAGACGATGTGCTGGTCGAGCGCCTGCAGGTGGTACCGGCCGGCGCCTTCCAGCAACTCGACCAGGTGCTCGGGCGCCGCAGCACCCGGCCGCTGGCGGCGGGCAGTTGGCTGGACGAGTCGAGCTTCCAGGCCGGTGGCCCGCTGGCGCGCATGATCCGCCCCCACGAGCGCGCCGTGGCGGTGGCCATTGACGATGTGAGCGGTGCCGCCGGGCAGTTGCGCCCGGGTGACTTCGTCGACGTGCTGCTGTTCCTGCGGGAAGAGAACAACAACCCGCAGTCCTCCGCCCAGGTGGTGCTGCCGGCCTTGCGCGTGCTCAGCGTCGACCAGCAGACCGGCCTGGCCAACGACGGGCGCCCGGCGCAAACGGCCGAAGAACAGAAGGCCCGCCGCGACCAGCAATCGCTGAACAGCAACACCACCCGCACCGTGGGTCTGGCCGTGCCCGAGGCCCTGGCCAGCCGGCTGATGCTGGCGGCCCAGGCCGGGACCTTGCGCCTGGCGGTGCGCAGCGCCGATGAACAATTGCTGGCGGCCTACTGGTCCGGCCAGGCCGCCAGTGCGCAACTGGAGAGCGCCAACCGCGATCTCTATCGCTTCAGCCAGTTGTCCCAGGTGCCGCTGGCCAGCCAGGCTGCCTCCGCAGTGGCCGGCGCGCCGACCATGCAGATCATCCGTGGTGCGCAGAACGGCGACAACAACAAGACTCCCTGAACCGGCAAGGATGCGATCCATGCGTAGTTCTTTGCGTGTTACTCCACGAGGCGAATGGCTGGCCCCGGCGCTGCTGGCCCTGGTCCTGCTGGCGCCGTCGGCGCAGGCGGCCAAGGGTTGCGCGGCGTTCGGCCAGTTGCCGTCGGTGATCGAGATGGACCAGGGCCTGCAGCAGGAACTGCGCCTGCCGGTGGCCATCACCCGGGCGGCGGTGGGCGAGCCCAAGGTGGCCGATGTGCAGCCCAGCGGCGAGCGCGCCGTGCTGCTGACGGCGGTGGGGCAGGGCACCACCAGCATCATGCTGTGGACCGACTGCGCCGCGCAGCCGCACCGGGCGATGTTGTTCGTCAAGGGCCGGGCCAGCGCCGACATGACGGAAACGGCGCAGCTGCCCTCCGCCCAGGAGGACCTGCCGGTGCAGGTGCAGGCCGATATCCGCTTCGTCGAAGTGCGCCGCCTCAAGTACAAGGAGGCCGGGGCGCGATTGTTCTTCAAGGGCTCGAACAATAGCCTGATCGGCTCACCCGGCACCGTGCCCGACACGGTGGTGCGCCCAGGCTACGTGCCGAGCACCGCCAGCGTGCCGAGCTCGGCCAACTATGCCGACGCACGGCCCGGCATCCCCCTCGACAACAGCGTCTTCAATATCGTCTGGGGCGGCGGCAGCAGCCGCTTCCTGGCGATGATCAACGCCCTGGAGAACAGCGGCTTCGCCTACACCCTGGCGCGTCCCAGCCTCACCGTGCTGAGCGGGCTGACCGCAAGCTTCCTGGCCGGTGGCGAGATCCCCATCCCGGTGCCCAGCAGCGGCAGCGACAACGTGTCGATCGAGTACAAGGAGTTCGGTGTGCGCCTGGCGCTGACCCCCACGGTAGTCAGCCGCAATCGCATCACTTTGAAGGTTGCCCCCGAGGTCAGCGAGCTGGACTTCAACAATTCGGTGGTCATCGCCGGCACCCGGGTGCCGGGGCTGAGCGTGCGCCGTACCGACACCAGCATCTCCCTGGCCGATGGCGAGAGCTTCATCATCAGCGGCCTGATCAGCAGCAACGTGCGTTCGAACGTGGACAAGATGCCGGGCCTGGGCAACCTGCCGATCATTGGCGCGTTCTTTCGCCAGTCGGCGCTCAACCGCGAGGAGACCGAGCTGCTGATGATCGTCACCCCGCATCTGGTCCAGCCGCTGGCCGCCAATGCGCGCCTGCCGGAACTGCCGGGTGAGACGCTGCGCACCTACGACCCCAGCTGGGGCCGCCTGTTCTTCATGGAAAACGGCAATTTCGAAGGCCGTGGCGGGTTGTCCCAATGAACGAAAGCCTGAACCAGACCTACCTGGCCCTGACCCGCACCGACGAGGACCTGCACTGGCTGCAGGGCGCGCTGGCGCCGCTGGGGCAGGTGATCGGCGCCAGCAGCCCGAACCTCGACGAGTTGCTGGCGCTGGTCGACATGACCTTCAGCAACCTGGTGTTCATCGGCCTGGACCGCGAGCAACTGATCGGCCAGTGCGCGCTGATCGAGGGCATGCTCGAAGCCAAGCCGATGCTGGCCATCGTCGCCCTCGGCGATGGCATGGACAACCAGCTGGTGCTGCACGCCATGCGCGCCGGCGCCCGCGACTTCGTCGCCTACGGCTCGCGGGCCAGCGAGGTGGCGGGGCTGGTGCGGCGCCTGGGCAAGCGCCTGCCGGCGGTCACCAGCAACCCCAGCCTGGGCGGCCTGACCGTGCTCTTTGGCACCCAGCGCGGCGCCGACGGCGCGCTGCTCACCACGCACCTGGCGCGGGTGGTGCAGGACAGCGGCCAGCAGACCCTGTTGCTCGACCTGGGTTTGCCCCGGGGCGACAGCCTGGCCCTGCTGGGCCTTGAGGCGTCGTTTCATTTCGGCGATGCGCTGCGTCACCTGCGCCGGCTCGACGCGACCCTGATCGACAGCGCCTTCACCCGCGACAAGGGCGGCCTGCGCATCCTTGCCTATGCCGACAACGACGAGGCCCTGGAACAATCCAGCGCCGCCGAGCTGTATATGCTGCTCAGCGCCTTGCGCCAGCACTTCCAGCACATCGTCGTGAACCTCACCGGGCAGGTCGACAGCGAGGCCCTGCGCACCATCGTCAGCCATTGCGACAAGCTGATCGTCTACACCGACCAGAACATCCTCGACTGCCGGCGCAACCTGGATGTGCTCGAACAGTGGCGCGACCGCGGCATCAAGCTGGAGCACGCCAGCCTGCTGGTGGACCGCTACCTGCGCCATGTGGCGCCGGATGCCGACGCCCTGGCCAAGCGCTACGGGCTGGCCCTGCTCAAGGTCATGCCCTACAGCCCGGAGGTGAGGCTGAACGCCAAGAACCAGGGCCTGAGCCTGTTCGAGCTGGCCCCGCGCGAAGGCCTGACCCAGGCCCTGCGCGGCCTGGGCGAACGCCTGGCGCAGCGTTCGGAAAACCTGGCGCCGGCAGGCCAGGGCTGGCTCAACCGGCTATGGGGCAACCGATGAGCAACGAAGAACCCTTTGGCGGGCCGCGCCATGCGGCCAGCGATCCGCAGGTGCTCAAGCGCGCCCTGCACCGGCATGTCATCGACGCCATCGAGGACAGCGGCCGCAACCTGCTCGAAGGCGCGCGTCCGGTACTGGCGCAGTTCGTATTGGAACAGGTGGGCGACTATGTGGCGCGCCTGCGCCTGGCTTTGTCGCGCTACGAGATGGAGCGCCTGGCCGAGGAGATCGTCGACGAGCTGACCGGCTATGGGCCGCTGGAGGTGCTGCTGCGCGACCCGAGCGTTACCGAGATCCTGGTCAACGGCCCGTACCGGGTGTTCGTCGAGCGGGCGGGGCTGTTGCAACAGACCGACCTGCGTTTCATCGACGCCCACCATGTCGAGCGAGTGATGCAGCGCATCCTCGCGCCCCTCGGGCGGCGCCTGGACGAGTCGTCGCCGATGGTCGACGCGCGCATGCCCGACGGCAGCCGGGTCAACGCGATCATCCCGCCGGTGGCCCTGGACGGGCCTTGCCTGTCGATCCGCAAGTTCCGCCAGGACATGCTCAAGAGCGCCGACCTGCTGGCCACCCGGGCCATCGACCAGCCGATCTACGACTTCCTCGAACGCGCCGTGGGCCGACGTTGCAACATCCTGGTCAGCGGCGGCACCGGCACCGGCAAGACCACCTTGCTCAATATCCTCAGCCAGATGATCGCGCCCCAGGAGCGCCTGGTAACCATCGAGGACGTGGCCGAACTGCAACTGCACCACCCGCATGTGGTGCGCCTGGAGACCCGCCCGCCGAATGCCGAGGGTCACGGCGAGATCAAGGCCAGCGAGCTGATCCGCAACGCCCTGCGCATGCGCCCCGACCGCATCATCCTCGGCGAGATCCGTGGCGCCGAGGTACTGGATGTGATGACCGCGATGAACACCGGCCACGACGGCTCGATGAGCACGGTGCACGCCAACACCGCCCAGGACGCGCTGTTGCGCCTGGAGACCCTGGTCGGCCTGACGGGCCGGCAGGTGGCCGAGAAGACCCTGCGGCAGATGATCTGCGCGGCGCTGGACGTGGTGATCCAGCTGACCCGCCTGGCCGATGGCCGGCGCTGCGTCAGCGAGGTACTGGAAGTGGTCGGCGTGCGCGACGATGTGTACGTGACCAACACCCTGTTCCGCCTGGACCGGCGCAGCGGCGATGGCTTTCTGCGCGAGGCGCCGAACCCGGCCGGCAATAAGCTGCGTCACGAGGGTGTGCTGTGATGGGCCCATTGCTGCTGGCGCTGTCGCCCTTGTGCCTGGGCATGGCGCTGCTGCTGTTGCGTCTGGGCCTGTACAAGCGTGGCGAGGAGCGCATTCTTGAACGCCTGGGCCGGGCCTACCGCGCCGTGCGCAGCGGTAATGCCCGGCGCGACTGGCTCGACCCGCTGCTGCAGCGGGCGGGCTTGGCCCATGCCGACTTTTCCCCCAGGCCGTGGCTGTTCGGCTGGCTGGCGCTGACCCTGCTCGCCGGCCTGTTGGCGGGCTGGGTGGCGGCGTCGATGGTGCTGTTCGGCCTGCCGCTGCTTGGCCACCTTTACCTGGGTTGGCGTTGCCGGCGGCGCCTGCAACAGATCGTCCAGCAGTTGCCTGGCCTGCTCGACTACAGCGTGCGCAGTCTCAAGGCCGGGCGCACCCTGAACGAGGCGGTGCTTGGTGGCGTCGACAGCACCCGCGAGCCGCTGCGCTCGGCGATGCTGCGGGTACGGCGCAACGTGCAGCTGGGCGTGCCGCTGGAGGACGCGGTCAACGAATTCGCCGAACTGTATGGCCAGGCCGAACTGCGCATGTTCGCCCTGGGGCTGCGCATCAACCAGCGCCACGGCGGCAATGCCAGCGAGCTGATGGAGAACCTGATCAAGCTGATCCGCGAGCATGAGCAGGGTGATCGGCAGCTGCGCGCCATGACCGGCGAGACCCGCATTACCGCGTGGATCCTCGGCGCGCTGCCGCTGGCCATGGTGGGTTACTTCCTGTTCGCCAATCCCACCTACCTGTTGGCGATGTGGCACGACCGCAGCGGGCAGCTGATGCTGCTGTTCGCCTTTGCCCTGCAGGCCGTCGGCTGCCTGGTGTTGTGGCGCATGATGAGGAGCCTGTAAGCATGGCCATGTTGCTCTGCGCGCTGTTCCTGTTCGCCGCGTTCGTGCTGCTGGCCTTGCAGGCCGCGCAGCAGTGGCGGGCCCGTCAGCGGGTGGCGCGGCGGCTGCAGGGACGGTTGGCCCGTGACGAGCGGCTCGGCGACTGGTTGCAGTGGTTGGGCAGCAGTCCGCTGGGGCGGCGCCTGCAACGACTGGATGGCGAGACCCAGGCGCTGCTCGACCGCCTGGGCTGGCGGCGCAGCCGGCAACGGGCACTGTTCGCCGCCGTGCAATTGGGTTTGCCGCTGCTGGCGGTGAGCGTGGCGCTGCTGTTGGCCCATGGTCTGCCCGGGGAAAACCGCGGGCACTGGGGCGTGCTGGTGCTCTGCGCGATGGGCGCGGGTTACCTGCTGCCCAAGCGCCTGCTGGTGCTGGCGGCGGCGCGGCGCCAGCGGCAGATCGCCCAGGAGGTGAGCCTGCTGATCCCGCTGCTGCGCATCCTCTTCGAAACCGGGTTGGCGGTGGAGCAGGCCCTGCGGGTGCTGGCCCATGAAGGCCGCAGCCTGGTGCCGAACATCAGCGATGAATTGCGCCTGGTCCTGCAGCGGGTCGATTCCGGCCTGGCCCTGGGCCCTGAGCTGGAAAAGACCGCGCGCCTGCTGGCGGTGGACGAGCTGATCGACACCTGCGTCATTCTCCAGCAGCTGCTGGTGCAGGGCAGTGGGTCGATGAAATCGCTGCTGGCGCTCAAGGAACTGCTCGACGACCGACGCCTGACTGGCCTGCAGGAGCGGGTGTCGAAGATGTCGGCGAAGATGTCGGCGGTGATGATGGTGTTCCTGTTCCCGGCGTTGCTGATCGTCCTGGCCGGGCCAGGTTTTTCCGCGCTGGCGCGGGCCTTGGGCTCATGAACATCGCTTTCATGTACCCAAACGTGACTTTTGAATTGGCTGGGGCTGCGTGGGAGCGGGCTTGCCCCGCGATGCGATGCATGGCACCGGCTCCGCCGGTGATCGCGGGGCCAGCCCGCTCCCACGCTGTTCAAGTTAAATCAACAAATTACGTTTTGTTCCATGAGAGCAGCCTTGGAGAGGGGGAAATGCAATGAAAACGATTCTGCTGCTAAGCACCCTGTTGCTGCTCACCGGCTGCGCTGGCCAGCCCCCCGAAGGCCTGGCCCGTCTGCTCGGTGGCGGCACCTGCGGCAAGCCCGACGCCGACCAGCAACTGAGCCTGGACATGGCCGACCAGATGATCAGCGAGGGTCGCCCGCACGCGGGCCTGGCCCACCTCGAACAGCTGCCCGACACCCTCGACCAGGTCCGCCTGCGCAAGGCCAAGGTGCTGCGCCAGCTCGGGCGCGGCGAGGCCGAGCCGCTCTACCGCAGCCTGCTTGGCGGCTGCCTGGCCGCCGAGGGCGAGCACGGCCTGGGCCAGCTTGCCTCGGCCCGTGGTGATGACGTCCAGGCCCTGCGCAACCTGCAGCGGGCGGCACGCCTGGCACCCACCGACGAGAAGGTGCGCAACGACCTGGGTGTGGTGCAGATGAACCTGGGCAACCACGAACAGGCGCGCTTCGAGTTTCTCACCGCCATCGAGCTCAAGGACGACAACCCGCTGCCGGCGGTGAACCTGGTGACCCTGTCGCTGGTGCAGGACAACTGGCGCCAGGCGGAGGATCTGGTCAATCGCCTGCGCCTGAAGCCCGAGCAGTTCGCCGAGGCCCAGGCCCGGGCCCAGCGCATCAGGTCCAACGGGCGTGGCCCGCTGGCGGCGACCGAATCCTCGGCCGCGGCCATCAACTGATCGGGAGGTGATCATGTTCAAGCCCTGGATCGTCCTGGCCTGCCTGGCCACACCGCTGCTGGCGCAGGCCGAAGAACCACCGCGCCAACCGCGTCCGCAAACCGCCACCGAGGCCCTGCTGCAGGTGCAGGCGAGCAATCGCCAGGCCTCCAGCGTGCGCCAGGAACAGACCGACAAGGAGCGCGACCAGGCCATGCAGCGCTGGCTGGACAGCTACAAGTACGCGATTCCTGACTTCTATCGCTGGACCAAGATCAGTTCGTCGAACAATTGATATCGCACAACACTGGCACGATGCGTGTAGGAGCGGCCTTGTGCCGCGAAAGGGCCGCAAAGCGGCCCCGCAATCTCTGCATGAACGCAGGAGCCCAGGGGCTGCTTCGCAGCCCTTTCGCGGCACGAGGCCGCTCCTACAGAGAGGCGGTACTCACAAGGTCAGTGCGTGGTAAACCGCTGGTGCACCGGCGACGAACGCGGGGTCAACGCCAGCGCCAGCTGCGTGCGGTTGTGCATGTGGGTCAGGCGCAGCACCTGCGACACATAGAGCTTCACCGTGTTTTCGGTGATGCCCAGCTCGCAGGCGATCTGGTAGTTGGTCTTGCCCTTGCTCACCAGCCGGGCCACCTCAAGCTGGCGCGGTGACAGCTTCTCGAAGGCGGCGGGCAGCTCCGCCTCGCCGTCCTCGGCGTCGCTGGCGCGGCGGTGGGTGCCCTGGCCCCGGGCTTTTTCCAGGTCCTGGTAGAGA
This sequence comes from Pseudomonas sp. DVZ6, assembly GCF_024259445.1. Lineage (NCBI taxonomy): Bacteria > Pseudomonadati > Pseudomonadota > Gammaproteobacteria > Pseudomonadales > Pseudomonadaceae > Pseudomonas > Pseudomonas sp. DVZ6. The sequence continues at coordinate 27,778 of NZ_JANCLM010000044.1, read as the reverse complement.
TCGTCGATGGACTCGGCCAGCTCCTGCAGGCGCTGGTTGAGGCTGCCCAGCTCGCGGAAGTTGCGGCGCCGTTCGAGCAGCGCCGCTTCCTGTCGGCGCACCCCTTCGAGCAGTTCGTCGAGGTCCATGGGTTTCTGGTAGTAGTCGGCGAAGCCCTCGCGCAGCGCGCGGATCACGTCCTGCTTGTCGGCGCGACCGGTCAGCATGATCGCCTCGAACATGCGCTGCGGCCCGGCGATCTGCTTGAGGGTGCGGACCAGCTCGATGCCATCGCGCTCGGGCATGTGCAGGTCGCACAGGATCAAACCGATGGTCTCGTCGGCTTTGAAGCAGTCGATGGCCTGGCCGGTGGAATGGGCGGGCACACAACGGTAGCCCTCGCTTTCGAGAAATTCGCACAACTCTTCGACGATCACTGGCTGGTCGTCGACCACCAGCACTTTCACCTCACTGACAGATTTATTCACGATCAACTCCCTGTTGTATCGGCTCTGCTCCCGGGCCAGAGGCTCTGGCAGGTAGAAAAGTAGTCGCACTTTGCAATTATGTACATGCATCTAGCTCATGGAAGCGACCCAGCGGTCGGTTATTGGATCCAGACGGCCGTCAACAGGAAGCCGGCCAGCACATACGGGGCAAAGGGCTGCTTGTCGCCGACCTGTTCGGCCAGCGCCTGCAGGCGCTTTTTCACCTTGGGATTAAGCAGGGTCCACAGGCGCCGCCGGCCGAACATCCAGGCCAGTACGGTGACCCCGGCGCCGATGAAGGTGCCGAGCACGTACTGCGGGCTGGTGGCCAGGGCCAGGGCGCCCATCAGCTTGACGTCGCCGGCGCCGAAGCGGCCGAGCATGTAGCCGGGCAGGGTGAGCAGCATGACGATGGCCAGGGCCCAGCCGGCCTCGCTGGCGTCGGCGCCAATCCAGCTGCGTCCGGTGGCGAACAGCCAGGCCAGGGCGCACGCCGCGACCCCGAGGGTAAGGGCGTTGGAGATTTGCCGTTCACGGACATCTTGTTCGGTGCACAAGGCAAGCCACATCAGGAGAACAATGCTTTGCATTGGCAAATTGCCATCCCTATTCGTTGAACGGTTCTATGCTTTCAGACAGGTCTCACAGTCAGGGTAGACGCGATCATGAAAGCAAGCCCGGCGGGACGGCAAAAAGGCGCGGCAGCCATCGAGTTTGTCGCGGTATTCATGGTGTTTTTCGCGGTGTTCTACGGGTTGGTCAGCTACGCCCTGCCGATGCTGATGCTGCAGTCGTTCAACCAGGCCAGCAGCGAGGCGGTGCGCCGCTGCGTGGCCGTGGACCCGACCAGCCAGACCTTTGAGCTGGACGTGCAGGGGCTGGCCCGCCAGGTGATCGGCCAGCAATTGGCGTGGATGCCCAACGCGTTGGGGTTCAACGTGCTCACCGACACCCGGGTCACGGTCGGTGTGGACAAGGTGCTCACGGTGGTGATCGACTACCCGCGCTCGCGCCTGACGCGGGTGCTGCCGACCCTGGTGCTGCCGGTGGTCGGTGACGTACCGAAGCTGCCCGCGCGGCTGCAGGCCCAGGCGAGCCTGCAACTGTGAGTGGTAGCCTGTTCGATCGCTGGTTTGCCGCGCCTGCCCCGTCCCAGACGCCCGAGGTAACGCCGGCCATTGGCCTGCAACTGTGGCTCGACGATCAGGCGCGGGTGCTGCGCCTGGCCGGCCCGCTGCGCAGCCTGCTGGCGCTGCCCGGCCAGGCAGGCGCGCAGGTGCATGACTATCTGGAACGCCACAGCTGGCTGGTGCTCGAAGGGCAGCCCGCCGACTGGCAGGGCCAGCCCCTGGACCTGGACTTTCACACCGTCATGGGCCATGCGTTGCACACCCGTGGCTGGCTGCAGCGCCATGAACAGGGCTGGATGCTGCAGCTGTTCGATATCGGCGACCTGTTGCGCGAACAGCGCTGGGATCGTCAGCGCCCCCTGCTCAGCGAGATCGGCCACGCCCTGCGCGAATGCGGCAGCGAGCGTCTGCTGCAGACGACCCGCGAACAGCTGCACAGCCTGGCCGAGCACTGGCAGGCGGCCGCGCTGCGGCTGATGCTGCGCGAGCCGGGTGGCTGGCGCCATTACGCCAGCAGCGACGAGACCTGGCCCTGGCCTGACGATACCAGGCTGCGTGAGCGCCTGGACCGCTGGCCGGCCCATACCCTGATCGATGTTGATGACGACCCCGAACTGCTCGCCCTGTGCGGTGGTACGTCGCTGTTCCTGGTGCCCTACCGCCAGGGCCTGGAGGCCGAGGCCTGGGTGCTGTGCGCCGGGGCGCGGCAGGCGCCCCCGGTCGACATGGCCCTGGCGCTGGTGCGGACCTTGACCGAGCCGCTGCTGGTGCGCCATCGCCGCCAGCAACTGCAGCATCAGGCCCATCACCTTGATGATCTGCAGCGCCAGCTGGGCGCAGGTTGGTGGGAATGGCCGGCGCACGGCGAGCTGCAGCTGGACCCGGCCCTGGCCGCGACCCTCGGGCTGGCGAACCGGGTCAGCCTTGGCCAATGGCTCGCCCGCCTGCACCCGGCGGACCGCGAGCCGGCGCAACTGGCCCTGGACCAGGCCCGTGACGGGCAAGCGCTGAGCCTCAGCGTGCGTTTGCCGGACCCCGATCCCCTGGCGCCGCCGCGCTGGTTCCATTGGGCCGGCCAGGGCCGGGGCGACCAGTTGCGCGGCTTCCTGCTCGATATCAGCGCCCTCAAGGCCCAGGAGCAGCAGGCCGGCGCGGCCCGTGCGCGCCTGGAGAACCTCATCGCCCGCTCACCCGCGGTGATCTACGTGCAGCGCTATGCCGAAGGCGCACTGCACAGCGACTTCTACAGCGCCAGCCTGGCGCCGTTGCTGGGCTGGGCGGCCGACAGCGAGCAGGCGCGCCAGCCGGGCCTGGCGGTGCATCCGGACGACCGCCCGCTGTGGCTGGAGCGCACCCGCAGCCTGCTGCGTGATGGCCAGGTGCGTTGCCGCTATCGCCTGCGCGATCACCTTGGTGGTTATCACTGGATGCTCGACGAGGCCCGCCTGCTGCGTGACGACCTTGGCCAGCCGCTGGAGGTGGTCGGCCTGTGGCTGGACGTCAGCGAAGCCACCGAAGCCGCCGAGCGCATGCGCCAGAGCGAGGAGCGCTACCGCGTACTGGTGGAGGACTCGCCGGCGATGATCTGCCGCTATCGCCCGGACCTGACCGTATTGTTCGGCAACCGACCCTTGGCCGATTACCTGGGCTGCACGCCCGAGCAGTTGCAGGGTGCGGACCTGGGGCAGTGGCTGTCTGCCGGCCAGCGCGAGGCCTTTCTCCTGCGCCTGCGGGCGCTGACCCCGGAGCAGCCCGTGAGCAGCGCGGAGATCTGCCTGCAACTGCCCGGCCGCGAGCATGCCTGGTGGGTCTGGGCCGACCGTGGCTTGTTCGACGCCGACGGCAACCTGCTGGAGGTCCAGGCCGTGGGGCGCGACAACACCGAGGTGCGGCGCAGCCAGCAGCAATTGCTGCAGGGCGCGAAGATGGCGACCCTCGGCGAGCTGGCCACCGGCCTGCTGCACGAGATCAACCAGCCGCTCAACGTGATGCGCATGGCGGTGGCCAACACCCTCAAGCGCCTGGAGAACGGCGCCGCCGATCAGGCCTACCTGCAGGACAAGCTGCGCCGTATCGAGGCCCAGGTCGAGCGCGCCGCCCGACTGGTCGACCATATGCGGGTGTATGGCCGGCGCTCGGCGGTCGAGCGCGAGTGCTTCGCCGCCTGGGCCGCGGTGGAAGGCGCCGGGGCGTTGCTCGAGGAAGGCCTGCGCGGCAAGGGCGTGACGCTGCGCCTGGAACCGCCGGAGGCCTTGGCGCAGGTGCTCGGGCACCAGGACCAGCTGGAACAGGTGCTGATCAACCTGATGGTCAACGCCCGTGACGCCTTGCTGGAAAAGCAGGTGGCACAGCCGTGGATCCGGGTACGCCAGGCGCTGCATGGCGGATGCTTATGGCTGCTGGTGGAGGACAACGCCGGCGGGATCGATCCGCAGTTGCACGAGCGGATCTTCGAACCCTTCTTCACCACCAAGCCGGCCGGGGTCGGCACCGGGCTGGGCCTGTCGGTCAGCCATGGCATCGTCAGCCAGATGGGAGGCCGCCTGAGCGTGGACAACGGCGCCGACGGCGCGTGCTTGCGGGTCGAGCTGCCCCTTCACAGCACCAGTTGAGCGTGGCCGCTGGCGCAACTGAGGTTGGTGCCGACCTGGGCGTCGAGCAGGTCGATGCCGAGCACCTTGAGCAAGCCGTTGACCAGGGGATCGAGCAGGGGGCCGAGCAGGTTCTTGATGACCGGTTCGAGGATGTTCTTCACCCCGTCCAGCAGTCCGGCGGTGAGCACCAGCACCTGGCCGAGGCCGCCATTGCCGGTGGGCTTGTAGGCTTCCAGGTGGATGCCCGCCAGGGTGTCGGACAGGCTCGCCACCACCTGGGCCTGGTCGCTGTCCATGGGTTGGTAGGCAGGTTCCTGGCCGATTTCGGTCGGGGCGTGGGCGCCGCTGAACAGCAGTGTCTTTTCGACCGGGCCATTGCCCAGCAGCTTGCTGTCCACCCGCAGGCCTATGCCACCGCCGGCATAGGGCACCCGTGTGCCGCAGGACGGCGGCAGGATCAGCAGGCGGCTGCAGACATTGGTGCCGATATCGATGACCGGCAGGGCCTTGACCACGGTGGTGCCGTTGCTTAGGAAGTCCGCCGGGGAATCGAACCTGCCGATGGCGATCTTCGCCGCCGAGCGCTGGGTGAGGGTGGTCAGGCTTTTCGGGGTGCAGGTGTAGTTGTCGGGGGGTGCCGGGCGCAGGCGGCTGCTGCCTTCGGCCACTTCGATGCCGATATCGATATGCACCTGGCCGTCCAGCAGCTTGATGTCGCTGACCTTGCACGGAATGCCCAGGGCGCAGGTCAGCGACTGCACGGTGCCCAGCAGGTTCAGGCTGAGCAGGTTGTTGAGCACATTGGTCAGTGGCGCGGCCAGGTCCAGCACGGCGTTGAGCAGCCCGGCGATGCCGCTCAGCAGGGGCAGGTCGAGTGACACCAACGCGCGGATCTGGGCGGTATGAATGCGCAGCTCGTCCGTGCGCGGGTCGCCCACCGCCGAGATCTGCGGGGGCTCGATCACCCGCAGTTGCACGCGGCCATTGACCAGCCCGAGCACATTGATCGGCAGGTCGGCGTTGACCGCGTGCTCGCTGGCCGCCAGCTGGATCACCCCTTGCACCAGTTGCAGCAGCTGGATGCTGGCATCCAGGCCGGCCTGGGCCGTGCCGTTCTGCAGGTCGAGCAGCTCGCCCAGTTGCAGGCCGCCCACCGGCAGGTCCGCTGCCAGCTTGCCCAGGTTGGTGATCACATCGACGGCGGCGCCGCTTTGCTGCAGCACCTTGACCGCGGCCTGCAGCAGCACGGTGGCGCTGGTGTCGGCATTGAGCAGTTGCTGGTAGTCGCCGATATCCAGGTGCAGGTCCACGGCCAGCTGGTCGAGGTACTTCAACAGGTCGAGCTGGGTGTTGGCGATGCCCTGCCAGCCCAGCACATCGAGCTGCGCCGAGCCGCCCAGGGCCTTGAGCAGGGCGTTGAGCACCGAACCCTGGGTCGAGTTGACGGTGGCCAGGGTGGTGCGGATGCTCAGCCGCGCCTGGGGCGTCCCGGGGCTGCCGGCCACCGCGCTGGCGCGCAGGGTGGTGGTGCGGGCGATGGCGCCGCCCTGGACCAGCGCGTACACCCCGCCGGCGACGCTGGTGACCACCACGTTGCTGACTTCGACCTTGATCGCCTCGTTGCGCGCGTTATCGGCGTTGAAGGTACGCAGGTTGTCGATGCCGGTGCGCAGGTAGCCGCAGCTGGCGATCAGTGGATTGAAGGGCGAGTGGCCGTTGCGGGTGGCCGCGGTGCGGGCCAGGGTGGAGGCCTGTGGGCCGCTGCCGCTGCAGACGCCGCCGTGTTCGGCGGCTTCCAGGGCGGCCATGTCGGCGATGCGCTGCAGCTTGCGTTGTTCGAGGTAGAGGCGGCCGCTGTCGACGGTCAGGAGCATGAACACCAGGGCCAGGCCCATGGTCAGCGCGGCCATCAGGCCGATCGCGCCGCGTTGGCGCACAGCGGAACGGGGAACCACGGGCACTCCTTTGCCGGCCTGTGGCCCGGCAGCACGGCGGCGGTGCAAGGAGTGTAGTCAAGGTGATGGCAAGTTGCCTTGTCTGCTGTTACGCCCTTATGGAACATACCGAAATTCTTTGATTTGGCTGGAGCCGCGTGGGAGCGGGCTTGCCCCGCGATGTGGTGCATGGCACCGGCTTTGCCGGTGATCGCGGGGCAAGCCCGCTCCCACGCTGGTGGTGCTTGCAACGCTGTCCTCCACGCGACAGCACAAGGTTCAATGCGGCGGGTAGTTGCTCAGCACCTGGGTCACGGTCTTCTGGATCGCCGCGTTGCGCTCCTGCGGGCTGGGCGGGTAGTTGTTCATGATCTGCTCGGCGCTGCCGCGCCATACCAGTTTGCCGTCACGTCCGTCGAACAGGTCGACCTGGATGGTCGCCACCTTGTAGTCGACGCTGCGCGTCTCGTTGTACATCGGTCCGCCCCAGTAACCGCCCCAGTAGCCACCCCAGGCCCCGCCGTAGTTGGTGGTGATCTGCTGCTGGCGGTCCTCGACGATCAGGTAGGCGCGCACCTTCACATCCGCCCGGGCATTGCCCTGGACCGGGCGCAGGCCGCGCTGGTCGAGCTGGCCGGCGACCGCCTGGCGAATGCGTTGCTCGGTCAGGTCGCTCTTGATCCGCGGGTCGTCCGGGCGATATTGCAGGCCCGGCTCCAGCCAGGCCCAACTGCGGTAAGCGGCGAAATCGCGGCTGGCATCGAAGTCGTGCTGCACGTTGTTGCTCGAACAGGCGGCCAGCAGCAGGGCGAAGGACAGTAGAACGAGACGGCGCAACATGGTGGTTCTCCGTTGAACGTTAGCTTGGAGGATAGCCGTTCATCGCCTTGCTCACCGACTCGCGCAGGGCGCCTTCGCGTTCACGCGGCGAGTCCTTGTCGCTGCCGCTTTCGGCGCTGGCGCTCCACACCGGCTGGCCGTTGCGGGCATCGAACAGGTCGATGCGCACCACCATCACTTCGACTTCGTAGGTGCGCACGATCGGCACGCTGGCGTAGCCGCCATAGCCGTTGCGGTAGCCACCGTAGCCGACGCTACCGTAGGGGTAGGGGCCGTAGTAGGGATCGTAGTCGTAGTCGCGCACCTGGCGCAGGCGCCGTTCCAGGCGTACGTCGGCGCTGACCAGCAGGTCGGCGGGGGCATTGTGGGCCGGGCGCAGGCCGTGCTGGTCGAGGGCGCCGCTCACCGCGTCGGCCAGCTGGCCCGGCGTCGCGTTGACCAGGCCTGCGGGTGGCTGGTTGTTGCGCCAGCTCCAGCTGCGATAACGGCCGTAATCGCGTACCGGCGCGGGATAGGCGCTGGCATCGAAGGTCCTGGCGGCCTGGTGCGGCGCTGGTGGCAGCGGCTTGCCGCTGGCGACATAGGGGTTGCTGCCCTGGCAGGCGGCCAGGGCGAGGGGGAGCAAGGCCAGGCAGAGCAGACGATACGGCATGGATCCTCCTGGCAAGCGGGTCAGTGGGGGCGGCACATCCAGTGCAGGTAGCGGCCCAGGCCGGCGAAGCTGGGATGGCGGCGGTGCGCCAGTTCCATCTCCAGCAGATCGAGCAGCTCGGCCTTGTCCTGGAACTCCTTGGGCATGTAGTCGTGGAATACCCGTACACCGCTCTCGCTTTCGACCTTCCACAGAGCTTCAAGTTGCGCCTTGAGCTCGCGCGGATCAAGTGGTTTCTGTGGCGTGAGACTCTGCTTTTCACCGGCCAGGCGATTGTGCCGCAGCTTGCGGAAATGCCCCTTGAGCAGGTTGCGGTAGACCAGCGCGTCGCGGTTGTAGAAGGCCAGCGACAACCAGCCACCCGGCGCGGTCAGTTGATGCAGGACCGGCAGGATGCTCTCGGGCTCGGCCAGCCATTCGAGCACGGCGTGGCACAGCACCAGGTCGTACGGCTCGGTGAGCTGGCCGAGCAGGTCCTGCCAGGGCGCCTGGATGAAGGTCGCCTGTTGGCCGGCCTCGGCAAAGCGCGCGCGGGCACCGTCGAGCATCGGCGCGGCGGGTTCGGCAAGGGTCACCTGGTGGCCGCGCTGGGCCAGCCACAGGGCCATGTGACCGAGCCCCGCGCCGATATCGAGCACCCGCAGTGGACGGTCGGGCAGGGCTTCGGCCAGGTCGGCCTGGAGCACCGCCAGGCGGATGGCGCCCTTGGCGCCGCCGTAGATCTTCTCGGCGAAGCGGCTGGCCAGTTCATCGAAGTGACGGTCGTTCATTTGCCGAAGCGCCTCTCGCTGTCGGTGAGCTTGGCCCGCACCACCTCGTCCATGTCCAGGCCCAGTTCGCTGCACAGCAACAACAGGTAAAGGACGATATCGCCCACTTCCTGGCCGGCATGGGCGAGTTTGTCGGCGGGCAGCTGGCGGGACTGGTCCTCGCTCAGCCACTGGAAGATCTCTACCAGTTCAGCCATTTCGACGCTGGCGGCCATGGCCAGGTTCTTCGGGCTGTGGAACACCCGCCAGTCGTTGGTGTCGCGGATGCGGTGCAGGCGTTCGGTCAGTTCTTGCAGGTTCATCGGGGTCTCCTCGTGGCGCATAGCTTCCGGCGAGGTGCCTTGCAAAGCAAGCCCGATCAGAGCGTGCGCCAGCTGCCGAGCATATGCAGCAGCCCGCCGTGGCCATCCAGGCGCAGCTCGCCGCTCGGCCCCGCCTCGCTGGCGCTCAGTATCACCTCCGAAGGCAGGCGCACCGGCTTGTGGAAGTCCACCGCGAAGGCATACCCGGTCTTGGGCAGGTGCCCCTGCAAGGCCGCCAGCGCCATGGCCTTGCTCCACATGCCGTGGGCGATGGCCCTGGGGAAGCCGAACAGGCGTGCCGTGAGGCTGCTCAGGTGGATCGGGTTGTAGTCGCCGCAGACCCTGGCGTAGCGCCGGCCGATATCGCCGTCGGCATACCAGCGGGTCGCCTCGGGCAGCGCGGCGGGCGTCGTTTCGGTCAGGTCGGCCACTGGCGCGTCAAGCTTGAGGCCGCGCACCAGCATGCGGCTGGTCTCGCGCCAGAGCAGGCCGAGGCCGTCCTCGGCCTCGGTCACCAGGTCGAAGGTGCCGCCCTTTTCATGGGGCTGCAGGTTGTCGGCATACACCGCGAAGCGCAGCCCGTCGATGCCGCCCAGGGGGCGCAGCACCTGCAGGCTGTTGTGCAGGTGCACCAGCCCCAGCAGCGGGAAGGGAAACGCCTCGGCGGTGAGCAGCTGCAGTTGCAAGCTGAAGGCCATGATGTGCGGGTAGGTACCCGGCAGGCGGCCGTCGTCGGCGAAGTGGCAGAGCCGGCGGTAGGCCGCCAGGTTGGCGGGATCGACCCGCAGGAAGCAGCGCAGGCCCTGCTCCGGCAGCTGGCTGCCACGGATCTTGCGTTTGCCGAGGGCGCGCAGGTACAGGCTTAGCCGTGAGTCGGGGCTGTGCAGGTCGTGCCAGGGTCGGGTCATGGTCAGGCTCCCATCAAGGCCTGGCCGCAGACCCGCAGGGCCTCGCCATTGACCGCGCCCGAGCCTGGCTGGCTGAGCCAGGCGATGGCTTCGGCGACGTCCTGCGGCAAGCCGCCCTGGCCCAGCGAGCTCAGGCGCCGGCCGGCCTCGCGCAGGCCCATGGGCATGGCCGCGGTCATGTGCGTCTCGATGAAGCCCGGCGCCACGGCGTTGATGCTGGCGCCCTGTTCGGCCAGGCGTGGCGCCCAGGCCTGGGCGAAGCCGATCAGCCCGGCCTTGCTGGCCGCATAGTTGGACTGGCCACGGTTGCCGGCGATGCCGCTGACCGAGGCGAGCAGGGTGATGCGCGCATCCGCGTGCAGCTTGCCGCCCTCGAACAGCGCCTCGGTCAGCACCTGGGGCGCCTTGAGGTTGACGGCCAGCACCGCGTCCCAGTACTCCGGGGTCATGTTGGCGAGGGTCTTGTCGCGGGTGATGCCGGCGTTGTGCACGACGATATCCAGGCCCTGGGGCAGGGCTTCGAGCAACTGCGCGGCGGCATCGGCGGCGCAGATGTCCAGCGCCAGGGCACGGCCACCCAGGCGCGCGGCGAGGGCGTCAAGGTCGCGCTGGGCCTGGGGCACATCGAGCAGCGTCACCTCGGCGCCGTCCCGGGCCAGGGTCTCGGCAATCGCCGCACCGATACCCCGGGCGGCGCCGGTGACCAGCGCGTGACGGCCGGCCAGCGGCCGAGTCCAGTCCTGTACCTGGGCGGCGCAGGGCGCCAAGCGCAGGACCTGGCCGGAAACAAACGCGCTCTTGGGCGAAAGGAAGAAGCGCAGCGCGCCCTCGAGCTGGCTTTCGGCGCCTTCGGCGACATACAGCAGGTTGGCCGTGGCGCCATTACGCAGCTCCTTGGCCAGCGAGCGGCTGAAGCCTTCGAGGGCGCGCTGGGCGACGCTGGCCTGCGCATCGACCACGGCTTCTGGCGCACGCCCGAGGATCACCACGTGGGCGCTGGAGGCCAGGCTGCGCAGCAGGGGTTGGAAAAATTCGCGCAACTGCTTGAGGTCATCGCTGTCGGACAGGTGACTGGCATCGAACACCACCGCCTTGAGCTTCGGCCCGAGACCCGCGACCCAGGCGGGGGCCTCGAGCGCTTGGCTGCCGAAGCCGTAGCAGTCGGCCGTCAGACGCGGGGCGATCGCCGCCACCTGGCCTGCCAGCGGCCCGCCGCCCAGCACCAGCGCGCCCTCGATGGGGCGCAGGCGTCCGGCCTGCCAGCGCTCCAGCGGCACCGGGCGGGGCAGGCCGAGGGCATCGACCAGTTTTCGTCCGAGGGTGGAGTTGGCAAAGCCCAGATAGCGGTCGCTCATGTACGGTTCTCCCTGAAGGCAAGCATGCAAGTGTGGACCAAGTTTGTGGCAGGGTCGTTCGGATGCGTGAAAAGAACCTAGGCTTAAGGCTCAAATTGTTTCAGGAGGAACAGGCATGCAGTCAATTCGCCGGGTCGCAATCCTGGGTGGCAACCGGATTCCCTTCGCCCGCTCCAACGGCGCCTACGCAAAGGCCAGCAACCAGGCGATGCTCACGGCGGCCCTCGAAGGCCTGGTGGAGCGTTACCGGCTGCACGGCCTGCGCCTGGGCGAGGTGGCGGCCGGCGCGGTGCTCAAGCATTCGCGTGACATGAACCTGACCCGCGAGTGCGTGCTCGGCTCAAGGCTGTCGCCGCAGACGCCGGCCTACGACATCCAGCAGGCCTGCGGCACCGGCCTGGAAGCCGCGTTGCTGGTGGCCAACAAGATTGCCCTGGGGCAGATCGACAGCGGCATTGCCGGGGGCGTCGACACCACCTCGGACGCGCCCATCGCCGTGAGCGAAGGGCTGCGGCAGGTCCTGCTGCAGGCCAAGCGCGGCAAGAGCCTCGGCGAGCGTCTCAAGCCCTTTTTGAAACTGCGCCCGGGCCTGCTCAAGCCCGAGCTGCCGCGCAATGGCGAGCCGCGCACGGGGCTGTCGATGGGCGAGCATTGCGAGCGCATGGCGCAGACCTGGCAGATCAGCCGCGAGGAGCAGGATGAACTGGCACTGCTCAGCCACCAGCACCTGGCGGCGTCCTACCGCGACGGCTGGCACGACGATCTGCTCACGCCCTACCTTGGCCTGACCCGGGACAACAACCTGCGCGCCGACCTGACCCTGGAGCAGTTGGCCAAGCTCAAGCCGGTGTTCGAGCGCAGCGGCCTGGGCACGCTCACGCCGGGCAATTCCACGCCGTTGACCGATGGCGCCTCGCTGGTGTTGCTCGGCAGCGAGGCCTGGGCCGAGGCGCAGGGCTTGAAGGTGCAGGCCTACCTGGTGGACGGCGAGGCGGCGGCGGTCGATTTCGTCCATGGCCAGGAAGGCCTGCTGATGGCGCCGGTGTACGCGGTGCCGCGGCTGCTGGCGCGCAATGGCCTGACCTTGCAGGATTTCGACTTCTACGAGATCCACGAAGCTTTCGCCGCCCAGGTGCTGTGCACCCTCAAGGCCTGGGAGGATACCGACTACTGCCGCACTCGCCTGGGGCTCGAAGGGCCGCTGGGGTCGATCGATCGCGCCAGGCTGAACGTGAAGGGCAGCTCGCTGGCTGCGGGGCATCCATTCGCGGCGACGGGAGGGCGGATACTGGCGAACATGGCCAAGCTGCTGGGCGAGCGTGGCAAGGGACGTGGGCTGATCTCGATCTGCGCGGCGGGCGGGCAGGGAGTGACGGCGATCGTCGAGCGCTAGTGCCCTGTCTCGGAAATAAGCTGGCTTCGCTTTCGCACCGGCAAGCATCACCAGCGTGGGAGCGGGCTTACCCCGCGATACGGATCGCGGGGCAAGCCCGCTCCCACGCCGTTCCGATTAAATCCTTGCGTCTTGTGTTGTTCCATCAGTTGGCTGGTACCCTTGTCCGACCCGAGACACCAGGCCTCAACATGTCGATCACCGGACCACGTCCCATCCCCGCCCTGGACCACCTGCCCAGACCGCTCTACGCCCGTGCCGAGAGCCTGGGCGCCGGGTCCTGGACTACTCGTCACCAGCACGACTGGGTGCAGTTTTCCTACGCCATCAGCGGCGTGCTTGGCGTCTACACCAGCGATGGCAGCTACTTCGCCCCGCCACAGTGGGGCGTGTGGATCCCCGCCGGCACCGAACATGAAGTGCTGACCTCGATGCAGGCCGAGATGCGCAGCCTGTACGTGCGCCGCGACGCCTGCCCCTGGGCGCCGGGCGAATGCCGGGTACTGGAGGTCACGCCGCTGGCGCGGGAGCTGATCAAGCAGTTCTGCACCTTCGCGGTGAACTACCCGGAAGGCGACAGTGCCGAGGCGCGGCTGGTGGCTGTGTTGCTGGACCAGTTGCACACCCTGCCGCAGGTGGGCTTCTCGCTGCCGCTGCCGCGCCACCCGGGCCTGCTGGCGTTGTGCAACGGCTTGATCGCCGCCCCCGACCAGCCCCAGACCCTGCAGCAGTGGGCGGTGCAACTCGGGGTATCGGAAAAGACCCTGATGCGCCTGTTCCAGCGCGAGACAGGCCTGAGCTTTCGCAACTGGCGCCAGCGCATGCGCCTGCTGTCGTCGCTGGCGCTGCTGGAGGCCGGGGAGAGCGTCACCCAGGCCGCGCTGGGCTGCGGGTATGACTCGACCTCGGCCTATATCGCCGCATTCCGCCAACTGTTCGGCGCGACCCCGGGGGAACTGCGCCTGTAAGAGATTGCCTTGCGCTGTCGCGCAGGGAATAACACCGAGAGAGAGTCGCTTACCCTGTGGGAGCGGGCTTGCCCGCGAACACCGGCGGAGCCGGTGCCATACACCGCGCTGGATTCTTCGCGGGTAAACCCGCTCCCACAGGGTCAAGCTAAATCAATGGGTTGCGTGTTTCTTCAGGAGTGGCCGCCGTCAGTGACAGCACCCGCTGCCATTGGCCAGGTCCTTGAGGATCGGACAATCCGGCCGGTCATCGCCCTGGCAGTGGGCCACCAGCTCGCCAAGGGTGTCGCGCAGGCTCACCAGCTCCTCGATGCGCTTGTTCAGCGCCTCGATATGCTGCGTGGCCAGGGCCTTCACGTCGGCGCTGGCGCGCTGGCGGTCCTGCCACAGGGTCAGCAGCCTGGCGACTTCCTCCAGGGAAAAACCCAGGTCGCGCGAGCGCTTGATGAACGCCAGGCTGTGCAGGTCCTCCTGCTGGTACAGCCGGTAGCCGCTTTCGCTGCGCGTGGCGGGACGCAGCAGGCCGATGGACTCGTAGTAGCGGATCATCTTGGCGCTGAGCCCGCTGCGGCGGGCGGCCTGGCCGATGTTCATGGGGCCTCCTGGTCGATGGCGGTGGGTTTCCAGGTCTTCAGCCACAGGGCATTGCTCACCACGCTGACGCTGGACAGCGCCATGGCGGCGCCGGCCAGCACCGGATTGAGGTAGCCCAGCGCGGCCAGGGGGATGCCGATCAGGTTGTAGATGAATGCCCAGAACAGGTTCTGGCGGATCTTCGCGTAGGTCTTGCGGCTGATCTCCAGGGCGGCGGGCACCAGGCGCGGGTCGCCGCGCATCAGGGTGATGCCGGCCGCCTGCATGGCCACGTCGGTGCCACCGCCCATGGCGATGCCGATATCGGCGGCCGCCAGCGCCGGGGCATCGTTGATGCCGTCGCCGACCATGGCCACCACGCCCTGCTGCTTGAGTGCGGCCACCGTGGCGGCCTTGTCCGCCGGCAGCACTTCGGCGTGCACGTCGTCGATGCCGAGGGCCTCGGCCACCACCTTGGCGCTGCCGCGGTTGTCGCCAGTCAGCAGGTGGCTGCTGATGTGGCGGGCATGCAAGGCGGCGATGGCCTGGTCGGCACCGGGCTTGAGGCTGTCGCCAAAGGCGAACAGGCCCAGCACGCGGGGCTGGCTGCCACGCTCGATCAACCAGGACAAGGTACGGCCCTCGGCCTCCCAGGCCTGGGCGCTGGCCGCCAATTCGCCCGGCACCAACCGGCTCTCGTCGAGCAGGCGGCGGTTGCCCAGGGCGAGCTCGCGGCCATCCACCTGGCCGGCGATGCCACGGCCGGTGAGGGACTGGCTGTCGGCCACTTGCGGTACGTCAAGATCGCGTTCGGCGCAGGCATCGAGCACCGCCTTGGCCAAGGGGTGTTCGCTGCCACGTTGCAGGGCGCCGGCCAGGCGCAGCAGTTCGTTGTCGTCGCCGCTGCTGGCCTGCTGATGGACGATGCGCGGGCTGCCGGAGGTGAGGGTGCCGGTCTTGTCGAACACCACGCGGTTGACCGCATGCGCGCGCTCCAGCGCTTCGGCGTCCTTGATCAGGATACCGTGGCGGGCGGCGACGCCGGTGCCGGCCATGATCGCGGCGGGCGTGGCCAAGCCCAGGGCGCAGGGGCAGGCGATCACCAGCACGGCGACGGCGTTGATCAGCGCGGTTTCCAGCGGTGCGCCTGCCAGCCACCAGCCGACCAGGGTGACCAGGGCCAGTACCAGCACCGCGGGGACGAACACCTGGCTGACCCGGTCGACCAGCTTCTGGATCGGCGCCTTGGCCGCCTGGGCGTCCTCGACCAGGCGGATGATGCGGGCGAGCACGGTCTCGGTGCCCAGCGCCAGGGTCTTCACCAGCAAACGGCCTTCGCCGTTGATGGCGCCACCGGTCACCGCGTCGCCGGGCTGCTTGGGCACCGGCAGGCTTTCGCCACTGATCAGGGCTTCATCGGCATGGCTGCTGCCTTCGAGCACCTGGCCATCGACCGGGAAGCGCTCGCCGGGCTTGACCAGCACCACGTCGTCGAGGCGCAGCTGGCTGATGGCAACGTCTTCCTCGCGCCCGTCGAGCACGCGCACGGCGCGTTCCGGGCGCAGGGCTTCCAGTGCCCGGATGGCGCTGGCGGTCTGGCGCTTGGCGCGGCTTTCCAGGTACTTGCCCAGCAGCACCAGGGCGATCACCACCGCCGAGGCTTCGAAATACAGGTGCGGTTCCATGCCGGCGTGGGCATTGGCCCATTGGTACAGGCTCAGGCCGTAGCCGGCGCTGGTGCCCAGGGCGACCAGCAGGTCCATGTTGCCGGCACCGGCGCGCACGGCCTTCCAGGCGGCGACATAAAAGCGCGCGCCAAGGATGAACTGCACCGGGGTGGCCAGCAGGAACTGCGCCCAGGCCGGCAGCATCCAGTGCAGGCCGAAGGGTTGCACCAGCATCGGCAGCACCAGTGGCAGGGCCAGCAGCAGGGCGGCGCCGACCGCCAGGCGTTCGTTGCGCAGGCGGCGTCGGGCCTGGGCCTGGTCATCGTGGGGAGTACGCGGCAGGGTGGCGCTGTAGCCGGCCTTCTCGACCGCGGCGATCAGCGCGCCGTCGTCGACGCCCTCGAGCACTTCGAGGTGGGCGCGTTCGCTGGCCAGGTTGACGCTGACTTGCTCGACCCCCGGCAGCTTGCCGAGGGCGCGCTCGACCCGGCCGGCGCAACTGGCGCAGGTCATGCCGCCGATCTGCAGTTCGAGGGTGCGGGTGGGGACGCTGTAACCGGCGTCGCGCACCGCGCCGACCAGTGCCGGCAGGCTGTCGGCCGGGGCCTGGACCCGGGCCTGCTCGGTGGCGAGGTTGACGCTGACGTGTTCGGTACCGGTGACCTTGCGCAGGGCGCGTTCGACCCGACCTGCGCAACTGGCGCAGGTCATGCCGGCGATCGGCAGGTCGAAGGTGGTGGATGCGGGCATGGCTCTCTCCTCCGTGGACTGGCCTCCAGCATCAACCTTGCCATGCGGGCAAGGTCAATAGCCCAGGCCGGCTCGCTTCAGCACCAGGCCATTTTGCCCCATCGCAATGCGGTACTTGTTGATCTGGCCCGCCTGCAGGGTCAGGCGCGTGCTGCGTTGGTCCTCGACGCCCGGCGCGCAGCCGGGTACCTGCCCTGGCAGCAGGCGCAGGCGTACATCCACCGGGCCCGGCGGCAGGTTGAACGAAGTCGCCTGCTCCTGGAACAGGCGACCGGACAACTGGTCGTTGAGGTAGATGCCGATCTCGCAGCTGGTGGCCACTTCCAGGCGTTCCCGGGAAATGATCAGCACGCTGTAGTCCGAATTGCCCTCGGCGCTGACCGGTGGCACGACGGCCAGTGCGCCCAGCAATCCGACGAGGCCCAATGCTGCCCTGATCATGAAAAATCTCCTGCTTGCCAAAATCGTCAAAGGCGCAGCTTGGCCGAGCCGCGCGCGGATTTCCAGCCCGGCCGTTTTCCGCGGAACTTGACCTTGCCCCGATGGCAAGGCTGAGACTGGGCAAAACCCACAAGGAGGCAACCTCGATGCAAGTGTTCAATGTGCAAGGCATGACCTGTGGCCATTGCGTGAAGGGCGTGACCCGGGCGGTGCAGGAGCAGGATGCGGCGGCGCGGGTGGAAGTGGACCTGGCGGCGCGGCAGGTGCGGGTGGAAAGTGCCCTGGCGGCGGATCAGATCCTGGCGGCGATTCGTGAAGAGGGGTATCAGGCCGAAGTGGCCTGATAAGGCGACCTCTGTAGGAGCGGGCTTGCCCCGCGATAGCGCCAGAACAGGCAATGATGTTGGCCTGGGTGGCCTCATCGCGGGGCAAGCCCGCTCCCACGCAGATCCTCCCACGCCGATCCTGCTGCAACCCTGTTTTCTGCCTTTTCCTACAGGACACGCAGGATCAATTATTACAAAGGTTTTCAACGCCGGGCGATCCAGTGCAGGTAGACTAGCAAACTTGCTTAGCCTGCTATGGATTCTCCATGAACCTGCGAACCTTGCTGATTCTCGGCGCCCTCAGTGCGTTCGGGCCTCTGGCGATCGACTTCTATCTGCCGGCCTTCCCGGCCATGGCGCATGCCTTCGGCACCGACGAAAAGCATGTGCAGGCCACCCTGGCCGCCTACTTCCTCGGCCTGTCCCTGGGCCAGCTCGCCTACGGGCCGGTGGCCGACCGTTTCGGCCGGCGCCTGCCGCTGCTGTTCGGGGTCGGCCTGTTCACCGTGGCATCGCTGGCCTGCGCCTATGCGCCCAATCTCGACAGCCTGATCCTGGCGCGTTTCGTCCAGGCTCTGGGCGGTTGCGCCGGGATGGTGCTGTCGCGGGCGATCGTCAGCGACAAGTGCGACGCGGTGGCCTCGGCCAAGGTGTTCTCGCAGTTGATGCTGGTGATGGGCCTGGCGCCGATCCTCGCGCCGATGCTCGGTGGCGTGCTGGTCAACGTGGCCGGCTGGCAATCGATCTTCCTCGCCCTGGGCCTGTTCAGCGCCGCGTGCCTGCTGGCGGTCGGCCTGGGCTTGCCGGAGAGCCTGCCGGCCCATATTCCACGCCAGCCGCTGTCGGGCGCGCTGCGCCAGTACCTGAGCCTGCTCGGCGACCGGGTGTTCGTCGGCCATGCGCTGACCGGCGGCATCGCTATCGCCGGGATGTTCGCCTACATCGCCGGTTCGCCGTTCGTATTCATCAAGCTTTACGGCGTGCCGCCCGAGCACTACGGTTGGCTGTTCGGCACCAACGCCGCCGGCTTCATCCTGATGGCCCAGGTCAATGCGCGGCTGCTGGCCAAGCGCGGCCCGGCATTCCTGCTGGCGCGGGCGGTATGGTTGTACCTGGTGGCGGCGCTGGCGCTGCTGGTGGTCGCGGCGTTGCGCCCGGCACAGCTCTGGCCATTACTGGTGCCGCTGTTCGTGTGCATCGCCAGCCTCGGCTGCATCATCCCCAATGCCTCGGCCTGTGCCATGAGCGGGCAAGGTACGCGGGCGGGCAGCGCCTCGGCCCTGATGGGCTGCCTGCAGTTCAGCGTCGCCGCGGGCGCGGCGGCGCTGGTCGGGGTGCTGCACGACGGCAGCGCGGTGCCCATGGCGCTGGTGATCAGCCTGTGCGGCGCGTTGGTGGTCAGTGTCGCAATGCTGACCCGGCGCCTGCAGGCCAGCCGGCCTGCGTGAGCGGGTGGGGCGCGTTGAGACGCGCCTCCAGCAGGGCGACGAACGATCGCGCCTCGGCCTCGCTACGGAAACTCACCACATGCTGGTCGAGCTGGACCTGCCAGGGGCAGGCGGGATTCCGGTTCGACGCACTGACGACAATCTTCATCGCGATCCACCTCCAGTGAGCGGGAGCGGATCTAGTGTAGCGCCGCCCCCGGCCCGTGCCATGACCGGGATCAGTCCCCTGACTGACGGTCATGACGGTCTGAAGTAGGGAGACGTTCTGTTTTGCAAGACGGAAATTTTCCCCCTCCTTGTCAGATGCATCGACCCCCCTGATAGCGACTGTCAGCCTCGTTCCCGCTAGAGCCACGGTAGTACGGGGGATGAGCAGAATCAGCCGTCTGTCACTCTGACAGACGCATCTTTCAGAACGTTTTTGGGGAGGCAAATCCCGACCCATCCGGGGCATGCCTCCCTCACGGCGAGCACCCTCCAGCGGCTTATACTGCCTCCGGCGACCAGCGCGGGATGAGCGTTTCCCGGGGCTGGCGTCCACCCTCCGGCACACGAACCATCCCGCGCTTGCCCACACCGGAGGCAGGGCATCTGCAGCGTTCGCCAGCAGGCGGGATTCAACAGGGAGCTTCAGGTTCATGAACGCAGTCCGCAGCATCAGTCAGGTCGCCAACCTGATGGCCGATCCCAAGCGCAGCGCCATGTTGTGGGCGTTGATCGATGGCACCCCGCGTGCGGCGGACGAGCTTGCCGTACTCACCGGGCTGAGCACCTCGTCGGCCTGCGCGCATCTGTCATTGTTGTCCAGTGCCGGGCTGCTCAGGCACGAGGCGCGTGGCCGCAAGCGCTTCTTCCGCCTGGCCGCGCCGGAAGTCGGCACTGCGGTGGAGGCGCTGGCCAGCGTTCAACTGGCGACCCGCTTACCTGCAGAGCAGGGCACGACGCTGCAGATTCCCCTGTCGATGCGCAAAGCGCGCCTGTGTGGCGACCACCTGGGCGGCGAAGTGGCCGCCGCGCTGCTCCACCGCCTGCATGTGGCCGGTTGGCTGGAAGGAAACGAGCAGTACCTGTCGGTGAGCCAGGAGGGCAAGGAGCACCTGGAGGCGCTGGGGGTGTTCATCGACGCGTTGGCCGCCGGTGACCGGCACGGCTGCGTGATCTGCCATTGCAGCAAATGGAACGATCAGGGCCCGCACCTGGGCGGTTGCCTGGGCAAGGCCCTGCTCCGGTTGTTCACCCAGTCGGGTTGGGTGCGTGAGCAGGAAGGCAGCCGGGCGGTACAGCTCACACCGCTCGGCCAGCAGCAAATCAACGCGATCGCCTGCCTCCCGGCCCGGCAGGTCGGCTAACGGACCAGCCGTGCGTCCAGGCTGTTCTGCGCCAGGCGGCGTGCCTGGTCCTGGGTCATGCCCAGGTGCTGGTGCAGGGCATGGAAGTTCTCGGTGACATAGCCACCGAAGTAGGCCGGATCATCGGAGTTGACCGTGACCTTCACGCCACGCTCGAGCATGTCGAGGATGTTGTGCTGGCCCATGTGTTCGAACACGCACAGCTTGGTGTTGGACAGCGGGCAGACGGTCAGCGGGATCTGCTCGTCGATGATGCGTTGCATCAGGCGCTCGTCCTCGATGGCGCGCACGCCGTGGTCGATCCGCTGGATCTTCAGCAGGTCGAGGGCTTCCCAGATGTACTCGGGCGGGCCTTCCTCGCCCGCGTGGGCCACGGTCAGGAAGCCTTCGCTGCGGGCGCGGTCGAACACGCGCTGGAACTTGCTTGGCGGATGGCCTTGCTCCGAGCTGTCCAGGCCCACGGCGATGAAGGCGTCGCGGAACGGCAGGGCCTGGTCCAGGGTCTTGTGCGCTTCGTCTTCACTCAGGTGGCGCAGGAAGCTGAGGATCAGGCCACTGCTGATGCCCAACTGCTCGCGACCATCCTTCAAGGCCCGGTTGATGCCCTCGAGCACCACCTCGAACGGAATGCCCCGGTCAGTGTGGGTCTGCGGGTCGAAGAAGGGTTCGGTGTGGATGACGTTCTGCGCCTTGCAGCGTTGCAGGTAGGCCCAGGTCAGGTCATAGAAGTCCTGCTCGGTGCGCAGGACATCGGCGCCCTGGTAGTAGAGATCGAGAAACTCCTGCAGGTTGTTGAAGGCGTAGGCGCTGCGCAGGGTCTCGACATCCGCCCAGGGCAGGGCGATCTTGTTGCGTTCGGCCAGGGCGAACAGCAGTTCGGGCTCCAGCGAGCCCTCCAGGTGCATGTGCAGTTCCGCCTTGGGCAAGGCGTTCAGCCATTCATACATGTGTGCAATCTCGATCAGGTACGGTTGGCCGCCATTCTACAGGGCCTGGCCGGGCAATGCGCCCACCCAGGCCAGGATCGCCCGGGATTACCAGATGAGCGTCTCGCCCTTGTAGTTGATGAAGCGCAGGCCGCCATTGCCGCTCTGGGCCTTGACCTGCTCGAGCATGCCACGGGTGCTGGTGAGCACGTCGATCTCGGCGTTCTCGCCGCCCATGTCGGTCTTCACCCAGCCCGGGTGCATGGCCAGCACGGCCAGGTCGGGGCGCTGCAGCTCGACCACGAAGCTGTTGATCATCGAGTTGAGCGCGGCCTTGCTGGCCTTGTACAGGCAGACTTCGCCACCGTCGGGGATGGTCACGCTGCCCAGGATCGAGCTCATGAACGCCAGTACGCCGCTGCCTTCGCGTACCTGGCCGGCGAGGCGGCGGGCCACACGGATCGGCGCCACGGCGTTGGTCATGAACAGCTCGCCGATCTGTTGTACCTGCACGCTTTCCAGGTCTTGCGGCAGCGGGCCCATCACCCCGGCGTTGACGAACACCAGGTCGAACACTTCACCTTGCAGGCGCTGCTTGAGCCCGTCGAGCTGGGCAGTGTCGTTCATCTCCAGGCGCTCGATGCGCACCCCGGAGACTTCGCCCAGCGCACCCGGATTTTGCGGATCGCGCACGGTGGCGATTACGTTCCAGCCATCTTCGCGCAGGCGTTGCACCAGGCCCAGGCCAAGGCCTCGGGAGGCCCCGATGATCAGGGCGTTCTTGTTGGCGGTCATAGCGATACTCCATATCAAGGGCGGGGCGAGCGGTTTCGCTCACCGCGCGACAGCGGGGGGAGATTGCCCTCCGCAGGGGAAGGCCTGGGTGACGAGCATAAACCAGCTTCCGGTCGGTTGCCCCGTCACCACTGATCAAAAAATGATCGATGGTATGAAAGGCCGGTGGCGCCGGGGTCTGGCAGGGTGGTTCACGGGTTATCCACAGGCTGCTCCACAGTAATTGTGTGCAAGCGCAGCGGCCTGGAAGTACTCGCTCCAGGGCATGATGGCGCTGACGCCTGGGGATAACTCATCGGCTTTCAGTGACTTGGGTCTGTGTCACACAATTGTGATCAAAATATGCTCAATGCTCTACAGGCCTTGCCGCACAAGGCCTGTATCGGAATACCCCAAGCTTATCCACAGGCAGGCCCACAGTAGTTGTGGGCAATGCTCAGGCCCGTTCCAGCAGGATGCGCCCACGGCTCAGGTCGGCGAGCTGCTGCTGCAGCACCTCGAGGTGGCTGTCACCCAGGGCGATGCGCAGGTCGACGCCGTTGGCGGTGAACTGTTCGTCCAGCACCAGGCCGCCGACGTCCGCCAGGCGCAGCTTGACCAGCGCCAGTTCGCTGAAGGTGCAGCTGCAGGTGAACTCGCTGCGCTGTACCAGCAAGCGCTTGGGCGCCTGCTGCAGGCACTTGTTGGCGCCGCCGCCATAGGCCCGGGCCAGGCCGCCGGTGCCCAGTTGGATGCCGCCGTACCAGCGGATCACCAGGACCACCACCTGGTCGCAGTCCTGGGCCTCGATGGCGGCCAGGATCGGGCGCCCGGCCGTGCCACCAGGCTCGCCGTCGTCGCTGCTGCGGTATTGGCCGCCGAGCTTCCAGGCCCAGCAGTTGTGGGTGGCCGCCAGGTCGCTGTGGCGTTCGATGAAGGCCATGGCCTCGGCCGGGCTGCTGATCGGGCCGGCGAGGGTGATGAAGCGGCTCTTGCGGATGTCCTCGCGGAACTCGCAGAGCTCGAGCAGGGTAGAAGGCATAAGTCCGGGTCAGGCGGGCGTGCTGATGCCGCAGCCTTTGAGAATGATGTGGATAAGGTTGTTGCTGGCGTCTTCCATGTCCTGCTTGGTCAGCCGGCTGCGTCCGGTCACCTGGCAGATCTGGGTGGCGAAGTCGGCGTAGTGCTGGGTGCTGCCCCAGAGCAGGAAGATCAGGTGCACGGGGTCCACCCGGTCCATCTTGCCGGCGTCCATCCAGGCCTGGAACACCGCGGCGCGACCGCGGAACCATTCGCGGTAGTCGGCGCTGAAGTACTCGCTCAGGCATTCGCCGCCGCTGATCACTTCCATGGCGAAGATCCGCGAGGCCTGTGGGTTGCGCCGGGAGAACTCCATCTTGGTGCGGATGTACTGGCTGAGCGCTTCGGCCGGGTCGTCCTCCACGCTCAGGGCGTTGAAGGTGCTGTCCCACAGCTCGATGATGTTGCTCAGCACCGCGATGTACAGGCCCAGCTTGTTGGTGAAGTAGTAGTGCAGGTTGGCCTTGGGCAGCCCGGCCTTGAGCGCGATGGTGTTCATGCTCGTGCCCTTGTAGCCGTGCCGGGCGAACTCGTCTTCGGCGGCCTGGATGATGGCCTGTTCGTTCTTCTGGCGAATGCGGCCGGCGGGCTTGCCCGAGGCGGGGGAGCGATGCGCAGGGACTTCTAGGGTCATGGACGATTCCGGGCGGGTCGTTACGGATGTCCGACAGATTACCTGCCTGTGCCGAAGTGACAAGCATTAGCGGTACAGATGCGTATCAACGTGTCGCAGCCAGGCTCTCGAGGAAGCTTTCCAGCACCAGGTTCGGCCGGCGGCCCTTGCGGGTCACCCAACTCAGGCCCAGGTCATAGAAGCGCTGGGCGGGCTTGAGCGCACGCAGGCGTCCCTGCTGCACCCAGAACATCGCGTAATGGTCGGGCAGGTAGCCGATGTAGCGTCCGGTCAGGATAAGAAAGGCCATGCCTTCGCGGTCCGAGGCACTGGCGGTGCAGCGCAGGGCCTGGTAATGGGCCTGGATGTCGGCCGGCAGGCGGAAGGTCGGGGCGATCGCATCCTGGCCATTGAGGCGATCGTCGTCGATCTGCTGGTCGTCGGCATAGAACAGCGGATGGCCGACCGCGCAATAGAGCAGCGAGCGCTCGCTGTACAGCGGCTGGTACTCAAGCCCCGAGAGCGGGCTGGTCTGCGGCACCACGCCGACATGCAGGCTGCCGTCGAGCACGCCCTGCTCGACCTGGCTCGGCGCGATCATGCGGATCTGGATGCGCACGTCCGGGCCGCGGTCCTTCAGTTCGGCCAGGGCATGGGTGATGCGCATGTGCGGCAGGGTCACCAGGTTGTCGGTGAGGCCGATGTTCAGTTCGCCGCGCAGGTGCTGGTGCAGGCCGTTCACTTCGGTGCGAAAGGTTTCCAGGGCGCTGAGCAGTTGCAGCGCCGAATGGTAGACCTCGCGGCCTTCCTCGGTCAGCGAAAAACCGGCGCGGCCGCGTTGGCACAGACGCAGACCCAGGCGTTGCTCGAGGTCGTTCATCTGCTGGCTGATCGCCGAGCGGCCGATCCCCAGTACGTTTTCCGCTGCCGAGAAACCGCCGCATTCGACGACGCTGCGGTAGATTTTCAGCAGGCGGATGTCGAAATCGCTGACCTGGGCGAGGGGATCGGGGCGTCGGCTCATTAGTTTAGTTATCCGCTGACTGAAGATTAGAAATGCTGGGTTTTTCGAACTTTATCGCCGTGACAATTTAGCTGCAACAACACCCATCGTTGCCTAATCGTCTTCCGAGGAATCGCCCGATGAACATGCCCGAAACCGCCCAGGCCGGTCTGGCCAGCCAGCTCAAGCTGGACGCCCACTGGATGCCGTACACCGCCAACCGCAACTTCCAGCGCGACCCGCGGCTGATCGTGGCAGCTGAAGGCAACTACCTGGTCGATGACAAGGGCCGCAAGATCTTCGACGCTTTGTCGGGGCTGTGGACCTGCGGCGCCGGGCATACCCGCAAGGAAATCAGCGAAGCGGTGGCTCGCCAGGTGGCCACGCTCGACTACTCGCCGGCCTTCCAGTTCGGCCACCCGCTGTCGTTCCAGCTGGCCGAGAAGATCGTCGACCTGGTGCCAGGTGACCTGAACCACGTGTTCTACACCAACTCCGGCTCCGAGTGCGCCGACACCGCGCTGAAGATGGTCCGTGCCTACTGGCGTCTGAAGGGCCAGGCCACCAAGACCAAGATCATCGGCCGTGCCCGTGGTTACCACGGTGTGAACATCGCCGGCACCAGCCTGGGCGGCGTCAACGGCAACCGCAAGATGTTCGGCCAGCTGCTGGACGTCGACCACCTGCCTCATACCGTGCTGCCGGTCAACGCCTTCAGCAAGGGCATGCCGGAAGAGGGCGGTATCGCCCTGGCCGACGAGATGCTCAAACTGATCGAACTGCACGATGCCTCGAACATCGCCGCAGTGATCGTCGAGCCACTGGCCGGTTCCGCCGGCGTGCTGCCGCCGCCGAAGGGTTACCTGAAGCGTCTGCGTGAGATCTGCACGCAGCACAACATCCTGCTGATCTTCGACGAAGTGATCACCGGCTTCGGTCGCATGGGCGCGATGACCGGCGCCGAAGCCTTCGGCGTCACCCCGGACCTGATGTGCATCGCCAAGCAGGTCACCAACGGCGCCATCCCGATGGGCGCGGTGATCGCCACCAGCGAGATCTACCAGACCTTCATGAACCAGCCGACCCCCGAGTACGCGGTGGAATTCCCCCACGGCTACACCTACTCGGCGCACCCGGTCGCCTGCGCCGCCGGCATCGCCGCACTGGACCTGCTGCAGAAGGAAAACCTGGTGCAGTCCGCCGCCGACCTGGCGCCGCACTTCGAGAAGCTGCTGCACGGTGTGAAGGGCACGAAGAACGTCGTCGACATCCGCAACTACGGCCTGGCCGGCGCCATCCAGATTGCCGCGCGCGACGGTGATGCCATCGTCCGTCCGTACGAGGCGGCCATGAAGCTGTGGCAAGCCGGCTTCTATGTGCGCTTCGGTGGCGACACCCTGCAGTTCGGGCCAACCTTCAATACCCAGCCGCAAGAGCTGGATCGCCTGTTCGACGCGGTGGGCGAAGCCCTGAACAAGGTCGACTGACTTTTCTGATTTTGACGTCGGGCGCGTGAGTACCACGCGCCTGTCTCTACCTTCTTTATCTGGAGTTCTGCATGAGCATTGTTCAGCACCTGATCCACGGCGAGCTGGTCACCAAGGGCGAGCGCACCGCCGATGTCTTCAACCCGTCCACCGGCCAGGCCGTGCGCAAGGTCGAACTGGCCAGCCGCGCCACCATCCAGCAGGCCATCGATTCGGCCAAGGCCGCCTTCCCGGCCTGGCGCAACACCCCACCGGCCAAGCGTGCCCAGGTGATGTTCCGCTTCAAGCAGTTGCTGGAGCAGAACGAGGCGAAGATCTCGCAGATGATCAGCGAGGAGCACGGCAAGACCGTGGAAGACGCCGCTGGCGAGCTCAAGCGTGGCATCGAGAACGTCGAGTTCGCCTGCGCTGCCCCTGAACTGCTCAAGGGTGAGTACAGCCGCAACGTCGGCCCGAACATCGACGCCTGGTCCGACTTCCAGCCGCTGGGCATCGTCGCCGGCATTACTCCGTTCAACTTCCCGGCCATGGTGCCGCTGTGGATGTACCCGCTGGCCATCGCCTGCGGCAACGCCTTCATCCTCAAGCCGTCCGAGCGCGATCCGAGCTCGACCCTGTATATCGCCCAGCTGCTGCTGGAGGCCGGCCTGCCGAAGGGCATCCTCAACGTCGTGCATGGCGACAAGGAAGCGGTTGATGCGCTGATCGAGGCGCCGGAGGTCAAGGCCCTGAGCTTCGTCGGTTCGACCCCGATCGCCGAGTACATCTATGCCGAGGGCACCAAGCGCGGCAAGCGCGTCCAGGCCCTGGGCGGCGCGAAGAACCATGCGGTGCTGATGCCAGACGCCGACCTGGACAACGCCGTCAGCGCGCTGATGGGCGCGGCCTACGGTTCCTGTGGCGAACGCTGCATGGCCATTTCGGTGGCTGTGTGTGTTGGCGACCAGGTGGCCGATGCGCTGATCGCCAAGCTGGAACCGCAGATCAAGGCGCTGAAGATCGGTGCCGGCACTTCCTGTGGCCTGGACATGGGGCCGCTGGTGACCGCCGCCGCGCGTGACAAGGTGGTGGGTTACATCGATGACGGCGTTGCTGCTGGCGCCAAGCTGGTGGTCGATGGTCGTGGCTACCGTGTGGCCGGTAACGAGGATGGCTATTTTGTCGGCGGCACCCTGTTCGACAAGGTCACCCCCGAGATGCGCATCTATAAGGAAGAGATCTTCGGCCCGGTGCTGTGCGTGGTGCGGGTGAACAGCCTGGAACAGGCCATGCAGCTGATCAACGAGCACGAGTACGGCAACGGTACCTGCATCTTCACCCGTGACGGTGAGGCTGCGCGGCTGTTCTGCGACGATATTGAAGTGGGCATGGTCGGGGTCAACGTACCGCTGCCGGTGCCGGTGGCGTACCACAGCTTCGGTGGCTGGAAGCGTTCGCTGTTCGGCGACCTGCATGCCTATGGCCCGGACGGTGTGCGCTTCTATACCCGTCGCAAGGCGATCACCCAGCGCTGGCCACAGCGGGCCAGCCATGAGGCTTCGCAGTTTGCGTTCCCGAGCTTGTAAGGCGCAGGGGTGAAAGCGGGGCGGCCGAGAGGCCGCTCCGCTTTGCTTTTTGGGCTGCTTTATATAGGTGTCGGGGCTGGCAGGTGGCTGGCTTGGGGTTGGGTTGGGTGTGGGAGGTGTTCGCCGTGGGGTTGGGTTGGGTGTGGGAGGTGTTCGCCGTGGGATTGTGTTGTGTTCCAGAAGTGTTCACCGAGGGTTCTATGGCGCCTATGAGATCAAGCGCCGCCCGCGCGGCGCATCGCGGGACAAGCCCGCTCCCACATTTGTTTCGGGCCAGTCAATCCTGTGCCATTACCTGGTCCGCCTTGTTGGTCCGACGCGGTTTCAGCGTGGTCACCACTGTCGCTGCGCACGACTCGAGGCATGCACCAAGGCAGGCGCCGATACTTTCACAGGCATAATTGGCCCGAAACAGATGTAGGAGCGGCCTTGTGCCGCGATGCGCCGCGCGGGCGGCGCTCGA